>JBPCOO010000154.1:0-6087 GCA_051000155.1 Solirubrobacterales bacterium
CTCGCGGGCACATCGTCATCCGGACGATCGGCATCCCCGGCGGTGCTCAGCTCGAACTCGGATTCACCGAGCGGCAGGTGGTGGCGGGTTCGACCGAGAACGCCGAGGTGGAGATCGGTCGTCGCGACGCCGGCTTCGGCGCCAAGGTGCTGGTCGAGGCGGGACCCACAGCCACCGCGGTCTTGATCCCGCGCCACCTCGACCTCCCGATTCGGGTCCGGGTCACGGACGCAGTGCCGCTGGATCAGGTCGCGGTTGGCGCCGAGCTGGTGCGCCCCTCGGCCCACGGCTTCGACCTCCGGTTTCGCGATCGCCACGGGATCGCCTGGGGCGACTACGACGGCGACGGCTCGAGCGATGCCTTCATCGCCGGCGGCGGGCTATCGAGCGAGATCGACGCCTACAAGGCGATCGTCGCCGACGAGCTCTTGCTCGGCGGCGGAGAGGGAGGTGCTCCCTCCTTCACCGACGCCTATGACGATAGCCGCCTTCGCAAGGGAGCCTGTCGCACCCGGGAGGCGGCTGCCTTTGACTACGACCTCGACGGCACCACCGACCTGTTCCTTTCCTGCGAGGGCGGGCTTCCCCGGCTCGCGCTCGGTCGCAAGCACGGAAAGTTCCGGGACCGCTCGGGACTGATCCGAATCATCGGGGACGCGGGGCGCGGCCCCGCCTACCGCTGGGTGGAGCTGAACGGGGATCCCGGCCTCGAGTTGGCGGTGGCGACCGAGGAGGGCCTGCGGCTATATGAGCGCGAGGCCAAGGCGCTCGAGCTGGTCGCCGAATTGGGCGGTCGCCACAGTCGGGGGATCGGGAATATCGCCGTCGGTGACTTCGACTCGGACTCCGACGCCGACCTATTGGTCCCCTCCGCGGGCGGCACCACCCTTTACACAAATCGGCGGGGAGCGCTGACCCCACGGGACCCTCGCAAGTTCGGCCTACCGGGAGCCCGCGTCAGGGCCGCGAGCTGGATCGACTACGACAACGACGGCCGACTCGATCTCCATGCCCACCCCCGCGGACTGTACGCGGGGTCCGCATCGGGAGGCTTCGAGCGCACGCCCTTCCTCCGCCTCCCCGAGCCCAACGGCGAGGCCAGGGTGAGCTGGTTCGACGCCGATACCGACGGCGATCTGGAGCCGGTGTCGACGAGCCGGGTGCGCGACAGCAATCGCTGGGTGCCGCTCCGCTACGAGAACACCGGCAGGACCCGCCACTGGATCGCGGTCGACCTCGGCCGACCCGGTGGGAGCCCAACCGCGCTGGGTGCCCGTGTTCGTGTACGCACCGCCGACGGCGTCTCGACCTCGTGGGTCGGTGCGCGGGAGGGCGCCCGCTATTCCTCCGGCAACTACCGGGTGCACTTCGGTCTCGCCAACAGGAGGTCGGCGCGGTGGCTGAAGATCGACTGGCCCGACGGCACCAGGCAGCGGATCAAGGACCCGGAGATCGATCGGGTCCTGCTCGTTGAGCCGCCGCAACGGACGGGCTGACTTGTCCTGCGCCGCGTTCCTTGAGTAATCTCAGCGACGAAACTCATGTCGGCCAACTCGCGACACCGACGCCGGCAAGCTCGTGGCGGATTTCCGCGAGCTCTGATCCTCGCGCTCGCCCTCGCGGGTGCTCTGATCGGCTTGCCGGCGGTCGTAGCCGGGGTCTGGATTCTCGATGTCACCGGATCCGCGCCCTCGATCGACACGCTCGAACCCGCCAGCGACGGCAACAGCTCCGAGATCTTCGATGCCGAGGGCAATAGCCTCGGGTTCGTGCAATCCGACATCCTCCGGGATCCGGCTCGCCCGAAGGAGATCTCCCAGCAGCTCCAGCAGGCGACGATCGCGATCGAGGATGCCAACTTCTATGAGCACGGCGGGGTCGACTACTCGGCGGTCGTTCGGGCAGCCGTTGAGAACCTCGAGGCGGGGGAGGTCCGCCAGGGCGCTTCGACCATCACCCAGCAGCTCGTCCGCAACCTCTACATCGACGATCCCGAGGACACGATCGAGCGCAAGCTGGTGGAGGCTGAGCTGGCGCGTGAGTACGAGCGCGAGCACGGCAAGCGCCAGATCCTCCGAGCGTATCTCAATACTGCCGCCTACGGGACCAACGACGGCCGCACGGCGATCGGAGTCAAGGCAGCCGCGCGCGTCTTCTTCGACAAGGATCTTCCCGATCTCGGTCTGCGGGAGTCGGCGCTGCTGGCCGGACTGCCGCAGGCGCCGACCGACTACAACCCGTTCCTCAATCCCGACGGCGCGATCGAGCGCCGAAACCAGGTCTTGGCCGCGATGGCGGAAGAGGGCTACATCCAGCCCTCGGAGGCGGTGGAGCTTTCGCAGAAGGGTCCGGGATTGCATCGCGGCTACGACTACGAGCAACGCGAGGAGCAGTACTTCTTCGACTTCGTCCAGCAGGAGTTGATCGATCGCTACGGCCAGACGGCGGTCCGCGAGGGCGGGCTCGAGGTCCATACGACGCTCCAGCCGGAGCTTCAGAAGGCGGCCGGACAGGCGATCGCCGACCACCCGGTCGCCTCGGCCGCCTCCGCCCTGGTCTCCACCGATGCCGACACGGGCGAGATCCTCGCGATGGCCTCCTCGGTGGACTACGACTCGAGCCAGTTCAACCTGGCCGCCCAGGGAGAGCGACAGCCGGGCTCCTCGTTCAAGCCATTTGTGCTGACCGAGGCGGTCGACGAGGGAATCGACCCCGACTCCACCTTCTACAGCGCGCCTTCGACGATCAGCCTGCAGCCGGATCCCGCCGGCGAGGTCTGGACCGTCAGCGGCGGCGCCGGTGGCTCGATCAGCCTGCGCGATGCGACCACCAACTCCGTCAACACCGTCTACGCTCAGCTCGGCGTCGACGTCGGCCCGGATAACTTCACCCAGATGGCGCGGAAGCTCGGGATCACCTCCAAGCTGGACGGGTTCTACGCGGAGGCGCTGGGGGGGACCACCAACTGCTGCACGGTGCTCGAGATGTCCAACGCCTACGCGACCATCGCCAACGGCGGTACCCACCACGATCCGACTGCGATCCGGCGGGTGGTCTTTCCCCGTGGCGAGGTGGAAAAGCCTGAGGACCGCGAGGGCAACCGGGTGATCAGCGACGGTGTCGCCTACGAGGTCGCCGACGTGATGAAAGGGCCGCTCGACAGCGGCACCGCGGCGGGCTTCGACATCCCCTGTCCCGCGGCGGGCAAGACCGGCACGACCGAAGAGCAGTCCGATGCCTGGTTCGTCGGCTACACCCCGCACGTCTCGACGGCGGTCTGGACCGGCAACCCGAACGTGCGGCTTCCCCTGCCGGGATACGGGGGAACCCTCTCGGCGCCGATCTGGCAGCAGTTCATGCAACTCGCCGCGACTGAGCCCTGCGACGACTTTCCCGAGCCGAAGGAGCCGGCGGTTCTCTCTGCCCATAGCGGCACGGATTCCTCGTCGGTGGGAGAAACCACATCGAGCGACGGCGCCACGACGACTACCTCCCCGGAGGGTGCAGTGGCTCCGGCACCTGCTGCGGCCGGTGCCCCTGACGCCGATACCGACACCGACACCGATACCGACACCGATACCGATGGCGACGGCTACGACGATTCGATCTACGCACCGGGGGTCGATCAGGGCGCATCGCCGGATGCAAAGAGCGAGGGCGGCGGCAAGGGAAAATAGCGTGGCCGAGCTCCGCAACCCATTCACCGGCCAGACGATCAGCTTCGTCTCCGAAACCGACGGGGTGCTGGTGATGGAGAGCTCCTACCGCGCCGGTGGCTTCCCGGCACCACCACACTTCACGAGATGGGCGGGCACCCCGACGGGGATGGGATCGTCCGCTGGGAGGTGCGGCCACCCCTCCGCACCCGTGAGTTCTTCGAGGGCTGTTCGCGATGCTGGAGGCCACCGCCGCGCGACAGGCGGGGGAGGAGGCACCCGAGGTGAGCTTCGACGTCGCCGACTACGCCGACGTCTTTCGGTTGGCGCAATCCGCGGCGGATGAGCGCGGGTAGCTCGGAGGGCGCTGATTCCATGAGCCCTTCGCTGCCCCTGCTCCCCGGGACTGAGAGAGAACCACCCGCCGGGCCGCCGGCCTCGAGGGCTAGGCACTAGTCTCCGCGCGATTCGAGCCCGGCGCCGCCGGGCCTTACCCCCGGAGGTCCGTCCAGATGTTGAACAAAACCGCCGCCGTTGTGGCCGTGTCGATTCTCGCGGCTGCGGCGCTTTCCGCCTGTGGAACCGAGACGATCGATGCCGGCGACCTGGAGCAGGAACTGGCCGAACAGCTCTCCCCCCAGGCACGCGTCGACCCCGCTGACGTCTCAGTGGAGTGTCCCGAGGATCAGGAGGTCGCCGAAGGCAGCGAGTTCCAGTGCACCCTCGTTGCTCCCAACGGCGACGATGTCCAGGTGGATGTGACGCTGACCGACGATCAAGGCGGCTTCGAGGCTGAGGTGCCGCCGCAGCAGTTCAAGTAGGTGAGCTTCCTCGGCGGTGTCGTCCGTTCGGGCTAGCAAGAATCCTCCTCGAGGATGACGCCGCGGCCCCCGCTCAGGGCTATGTTCGCTCTAGTTAGTCCCCTCAAGATTGGAAAGAGCGCCGAGAAGGTCCCCGGGGAGCGCCCGCTCCCCGGGGATCTCCTTCGAACTCCGTCGGTCGATTGCCGGCGGGTAGTTCCGTTTGCCCGAGGCATCGTGCCCGCGAGCGTCAGAGCTGTCATCGGGGGAACCCCATTCCCCGTCCCTAGTATTCGGACCCCCGAGGGGTGGGGATCAGTTAGGCCAGCGCCGCTACCCGGTCGTCGACGGTCACAGTCGAGGCGATGTGCTTGGGCATGCCCAGCTCCTTCGGGTCGAAGCCGAGCGCCAAGCCGACGAGCTGGGGGAGGTGCAGCACGGCGAGTCCTAGGTCGCGGCCGACGACCTTGGCCGCCTCGGGCTGCTGCATGTCGAGGTTGAGGTGGCAGAGCGGGCAGGGGGTGACGAGGCAGTCGGCGCCGGCGTCGATCGCGTCGCCGACGTGGGTGCCGGCCTGCTTCAAGGAGGTCTCCTTGTTCATCGTGATCACCGGGAAGCCGCAGCAGCGCCGAGCGCCGTCGTAGTCGACGACCTCGCCGCCGAGCGCGCGGATCACCCGCTCGAGGTAGAGGTCGCGATCGGGGAACTCGCCGTAGTCGAGGCGGGCCTTGGGGCGGAGCACGTAACAACCGTAGAAGGGTCCGACTCGGAGCCCATTGAGCGGCCTCTGGACCTGGTCGGCCAGCCGATCGAGGCCGTAGTCCTCGACCAAGAGCCAGAGGAAGTTCTTGTTGACGAAGCCGTCCTTGCCGGGGACGTACTCGAGGCCCTCCTCGCTGAGGGTGCCGTTGATGTGGGCGCGGTAGCCGGAGTCGGCGTCGAGTCGCTCCTGGCATTCCGACTGCGCGCCCTGGCAGGTCGAGCAGATGTTCATCATCGGCAGCTCGGTCTGCTGGGCGAGGGCGAAGGTGCGGGCGTTCAAGGTGTCGGCGAGTTCCTGGTTGTGCTCGGCGATCACCCCGGCCCCGCAGCAGTTGGCGCGGTCGAGCATCTCCAGCTCGATTCCGAGCCGCTCGGCGGTGAGCGCCATCGAGCCGTGCAGCTCGGGGGTGAAGCCGCGGGAGACGCAGCCCGGCCAGTAGGCGACCTTGATCTTGTCGTTGCTCATTGGGAAATCCTCCTGCTCAGGTCTTGTCGAAGTCGGGCTCGGGGGCCAGATCCGCGGCGTCCGCTCCCTCGCTGCCAGGCATGTGCTCGTCCTCGCCGCCCTCACCGATCATGTAGAGGTTGAGCTCGGTGCGGCTTTCCTCCGCGGTCTCGTAGATTCGCTTGACGTGGCTCTGGGAGTCGCCGGGTAGCTTCTCGTGAACGCCCGGGATCAGCTTCTTTAGCGAGCGCATCTTGCCGCTGCGGATACCCCGCACCGCGGTTGGCACCGATTCGATCAGCCCCTTGATCGCGGCCTTGGTCGGCTTGATCTTTCCCTTGAGGCCGGGGGCGTAGGACTCCTGAAGGAGCAGCGACTCGTCCAGGGTCCCCTTGTTCTCGATGTTGTTGACGAAGGCGAGCTC
>JBPCOO010000179.1:0-7501 GCA_051000155.1 Solirubrobacterales bacterium
CCCGGCCAGCGCTCGTAGACGTCGCATGCATGGTCCTCGAGCGCGAGCCGCCTAGCCGCCACCAGCCCGGTCATCCCCGCCCCGATCACCGCGACCCTCATGCGGTCACCTTCGCCACGCGGCGGGGGTCGCCGAGGCGCATGTAGCGCAGCAGAAAGGCGCCAAGTCCAACGACGGTGATCGGGACGAACACGGCGAGGCGGAGGGTGATTAGGAAGGAAAGCGCGAGCTGGTTGGATGCCCCGAGTGCGGCCGCGCCGAACAGCACAGCAGCATAGAAGGTCCCGGCGAAACCGGGTCCGGAAGGGATCAGGACGAAGACCCCGGCGAGCCCCAGCAGGTAGAGCGCCTCGAATACCGTGATCTCGAAACCTACCGCCTGGGCGCACAGCAAGAACACGATTGCGTCTCCGAGCCAGATCAGGATGCTTACAGCGCTCATCCGCACTCCGTGGGTGCCGCGAAGCGCACGAGTGGCGCGAACCATCGGCGCCGCGGCCCTGGCGAGCCGGCGGGCCCGTTCCGACCGTCGTAAAACCCACGCGGCGCCGACTACGGCCAGGGCCCCCACCGCCACCGCGGTGATGATCAACTGCGTCTCCGCTTCCGGTACCTCGATCCCTGCCAAAAGTCCGTAGGAGACGATCGCATAGAGGCCAACGAGCACTCCGACATCCAACAACCGCTCGGCCACCAGTGAGCCGATGGCCTCGCGGAAGGTAGCTCCGCTCAGCTTGGAACAGTAGTAGGCGCGCAGCCCGTCGCCGCCGCGCGCCGGGAGCACGTTGTTGCCCGCGGTTCCGACGACGCTGAGGCCGATGCAGTCGCCGTGCGAGGGCGCCGGCCCGCTCGCCAGGAGGAGGGCACGCCACCGCTCCCCCCGAACGACCATGTCGACCGCGTATAAGGCAATCGCTCCACCGAACAAGAGCAGGCCGGTACCCGATGGAAGCTGCGGGGGTGGCTGAGATAGCGCCCAGATGACTACCGCCGCGACGGCAACCAGCGAGATCGCGGCCCCGAAGAGGCCGACGCCGCGACGACCGCGCTCATTCGTGGACATGTGGGGCGGTGCGCTCCTCGGCGCCCACTTCGTCGCCTTCGGCCCGGGAAACCACGTACAGAGGTCGGCCCTTGACCTCGTCGTAGACCCGGGCGAGATACTCGCCGATGATTCCGACGGTGATTAGCTGGATGCCACCGAGAAGCAGGACGATCAGCAGCAGGGTCGTGATCCCGGGGACGAACTCGCCGGCGATCTTGAATCCGATCGCAACCGGAATGGCCAGGAATGCCACGACCGAGAACAAGAAGCCGAGCAGGGTCGCAAACTGGAGCGGGCGATGGGAGAAGGATGAGATCGCATCGACTGAGAACCGGAGCATCTTCGACGTCGTGAACTTGGTGTCACCCGCGCGCCGCGCGTCACGGTCATAGAAGACCTCCTCCTGGCGATACCCGATCCACACCGACATCCCCCGGATGAACCGGCTTCGCTCGCGCAGGCTGAGCAGGGCGTCCAGCGCACGTCGGTCGAGCAGGCGAAAGTCTCCGGAGTTCTCGACCAGGTTGAGGCCGGTCAATCGAGCGAAGACTCGGTAGAACCATCGTGCGGTCCAGAGCTTTTGCCGACTCTCGCCGCTGCGCGAGCGCCGTACGGCCGAGACCACGTCCGCTCCGGCGCGCCAGCGTTCGAGCATCTCCCCGATCAGTTCGGGCGGATCCTGAAGGTCGCTGTCCAGCATCACCGTGACATCACCGCGGGCGTGATCCAGGCCCGCGGTCAGCGCGGCCTGATGGCCGAAGTTGCGTGAGAGCGTGAGCACGCGAACTTGCTCGAAGGACGAGCTGATGTCCGCCAATAGATCGGCGCTGCCGTCGGTGGAGCCATCATCGACCAAGATCAACTCAACCTCCAGCCCCGCCACTGCCGCCAGGGTCCTGCTGCAGAATGCCTCCACCGACTCTCGTTCGTTGTGGACTGGCGCGACCACGCTGAGAAGTCGCAACTGACGGGGTGGCTCGCGCATTCATTGAACGCTAGCCGTCGCGGAGGAACGCCGCTGGCCCAGCGTCCAAGCTCGGGCCCCAAGACTCAATGTTTAGGCTCCTTTGCCGATGAGAACCTGAATGGTCAGGAGGATTTCAACAGGTGTCGGCTTTGCTGTGGTTTTTATGGCCATGCTGCTCGCTCCCTCGGTCGAACCAGCGGCAGCGGGAGCGCTCGGTAAGGTAAAGCGCGAAACCCGCTCTACGCTCGACGGGCGCGGACTCGAGGTGGTCAAGGTGAGCTGTCGGGCCAAAGGCCGGAACGCCAAGAATGGCTATAAGTGCCGATGGCTGGCTGCCCGGGCTCGCGGGTCCCGAACGCTCGCATGCCGGGGGAACTCGACCGCCTCGCCTAGAGGAACTGGGCTCTCGGCTCAGTCGGGGCGCTGCAAGGCCGACAAGGGGGGGAGCAAGTTGAACGAGACCTTCCCGCTACGGCTAGGCAAGGAAGGCCTCGAGGCAATCGACACCTTCTGCTGGGGACTCCTGGGCAACGGTTTCAGGTGCGAATGGACCGCGTATCGCTATGACACCACCACCACCTCGGTCTGCAGGGGTATCGCGCGCATCGCCGGTGGGCGGTACAAGATCAAGCGAGGCGGCTGCGATGTCCAGCAAGAAGCATCAGCCGCCCAACGCGTGATCGCGGAGCGTCTGACATCGCGCGGGCTCGAGCCCGAACGCATCGTCTGTCGCCAGGGTGGCGGCTGGAGTTGCGAGTGGCGAGCCGGAAGGACTAAGGCCGGCTGGAGCTACCACTGCGAGGGCGATGTCGCCGGGCCAAGTCTCGAGGCCCTAGTTCCCGGTCCTTGCAGGCTCAGAGCGCCGAATCTTGCGCCGCTCGGGCCGACCGGGGGGGCGAGGCTCGGGGTCAACGACGACTGGCCGCTGATGATCCGTGAGATCCCGAGGACCAAGCGGGTCGGAGCCGAGATGCTGAGGATGCCCCTGAGCTGGTCGTTGGTCGAGCGGGTGCCCGGCGTCTACGACTTCGGTCACTACGACTCGATCTACGCGGCGATGGTCGAGAACGGGCTGCAACCGGTGTTCGTCGTCTCAGGCGCACCCTGCTGGGCGGCAATTGCCGTGGACTGCGCCTCTGGGGGAGGTACCGAGCCGCCCGGGCCTGTCTTCGACTCCCGGTGGCGTGAGTTCCTGCGGCAGGTCGCCAAGCGGTACCCGAAGCTGGGAGCGATCGAGGTCTGGAACGAGCCCAACTACGCGCGGTTCTACAATGGCGGGCCCAACCCGGAGCGCTACGCCGAGTTACTGAAACTCGCCTACGAGGGGGCCAAGGACGGTAATGCCGCGACTCCTGTGATAAGTGGGGGGCTGGCACCTTTCAACAAAAGTTCCGCCGGGCGGATGGAGGACACGGTCTTTCTCCGCCGCGTCTACGAGGCTGGTGGAGGGCGCCTGTTCGCCGACGCTTTAGGCTTCCACGCCTATAGCGGCGCGGGGCCTGGCGGTAGCTACATCGATGGCCTTCGGCTACAGATCGCCGGCGTCAGGGACGTCATGGCGGGGTTTGAGGATCTGGACCGCCCGATCTGGATCACCGAGGCCGGGGTTTCAACTGCCGCCGGGGTCTTCAGCCCTACCCAGCAGGCAGAGGCGATCGCCAAGATCTACTCCACGCTCGAGCGCATCCCGGGAATACCCGTGCTGATCGTGCACCGGTGGCGTGACCAACCCGGTAAGGGCGTTGAGTCCGGATTCGGATTGGTGGCACGGAATGGAAGGCCGAAGCCGGCCCTATGCGCCCTCGCCGAGGTGAGCGTGGGGCGGTGTTGAACCCGGCACCGTCGTGGCTAAGGGCCGCCCTCCATCAGCTCCGCCAGCCGCGCGGTCGCTCGCTCGGGGTCGAAGTGCTCGAGCAGATGCTCGCGTCCGCGCGCCCCAGCAGCTCTGCGCTCGGCTACGGGCTGGGAGAGGGCCTCGGCGATCGCGCCGGCGAGCGCTTCGGGGTCGCCGGGCTCCACCAACCTCCCCCGGGGCGGCTGGACCAGCTCCGGCAGGCCGACCAGATCGCTGGCGAGAATAGGTAGCTCCATCGCGAGGCCCTCGTAGGCAACCAGGGGGAGGGCGTCGCGGTCGCCGTCGGCGGCGATCACGCTGGGGACCACCAGTAGGTCGGCTGACTCGAGCAGGTCGCGAACCGCCTCGGGTCCCCAGGTCGGTCCGAGCAGCTTCACCCGACCGGCGACCCCGAGCTCGGCGATCAGTGCCCGCAGCCGACCCCCGAGCGGCCCTTCGCCGGCGATCTCGATCTCGCCGGCCGGCCCGCCCTCCTCGAGCAGCGCCGCGGCCCGCACCAGATGCTCGAAGCCCTTCTTCTCGACCAGGCGGCCGACCGCTACCACTCGCCCGCGATCAGGAGTGGGGCGGCGGCGGGCGAAGCGCTCGAAATCGACCCCCGTCGCGATCCGGTGGACGGGGGTGTTGGTGAGCTCACGCAGGTGCTCGGCGGTGTAGTCGCACTCCGCCGCGACGAAGCTCGCCCGCCCAAGCTTCTCGGGGAGGTTCCGCGGCTGCTGGAAGATGTCGTAGGCGTGGGCGGTGAGGCCGTAGGGGAGGCCGAGCAGGCGGGAGATCCGCAGCGCCACCAGGGCGCCTCCGGCGGCGAAGTGGGCGTGGATGAAGGCGGGCTCGGTGGCGAGTCGCCGGGCCGCCGGGGCGATCGCCGCCAACGGCCAGACCTCCTCGGCCTGCGACCAGCGTCGGCGGGCGCGGAAGTCTCGCAGGCAGCCCAGCGGGTGATGGGCGAGGAGCCAGGCGAGGTCACAGAGCTTGTGCCGGGGGGCGTCGTCCTCGAGGTAGTCGGTGCGGAAGGAGCGGGCGACGGGACGCTCGGTGCGGACGGGTCGGGCCAGCGACTCGATTCGCAACCTCCAACCGAGATCCCTCAGCCGCTTCGCCTCGTTATAGACGAAGGTCTCCGACCGCGCCGGGAAGGCATCGGTGGCGATCACGGCTCGGCGCTCGGTGGTCTCGTCGCGTACGCCCCGCTCCTCGCTGGGGGTGACCGTTGGCGCCACCGCGTTCACCCCGAGCCACCAGCCCCAGGCCCCGGCGGCCGCCACCAGTCCGTCGATCAGCTTGTAGAGCGCCCGGCGGGGCTGCAGGGTCGCCGCCAGCGCCGCCGCCGCGAGGGCCGAGCGCCCCACCGCCCGTAGCACCGGCGGAGTGCAGTAGGAGCCCGGATAGCGGCGGCTGAGCCAGCGGTGCCCGGCCGCGTGGCGGACCGACTGGGAGAGCAGGCTGCCGAGGCGGCGGCGGTAGCGGGGGTGGACCCGGGCCGCCGGGCGGTAATCCATCTCCCACCCCGAGTCCTGGATCCGCCAGCAGAGCTCCACGTCCCCGGCGGAGCGGATGCCCTCGTGGAAGCCGCCGAGAGCCTCGAAGACATCCCGACGGACCATCAGGTTGGGAGTACCGGCGGCCGAGTGGGGGAGGGAGGGGGGACCGGGGATGAGATGGTCCTGGGAGAGCTGGCGGCGGGAGCGAGCCCAGGCGGGGACGAGGCCGCGCTGGCGGGGGTCCCCGACGATGCCCCCGGCGATCAGCGCACAGCAGGGATCCACGGGTTCGGCGAAGTGGCGATCGAGCAGGTCCGGCTCGGGACGGCAATCGGCGTCCATGAACAAAAGCCAGCTCCCGGTGGCGCGCTCGGCCCCGGCGTTGCGGGCGTAGTAGGAGGACCGCTCCGCGGTCGCGCGGACGATTCGCGGGGCGCTGCCCGGGCCGCGTGCGGGCTCGGGTGGTGGGGCGGGGCCGCCCCCCGGAGCCTCGACCGCGGGGGTGGGGCTGTTGTCGACGACGATCAGCTCATCGTCGGCTCCCAACCGAAGCCGGGCGAGGCCCTCGAGTAGCGATCTCGTCGCCCTCGGCCCGCCGGCGAACGGCACGATCACGCTTACGGACGGCCGTGCTGACACGGCGGCGAGTATAGGTTGGCGGGTCACGTGGATCTCGCGCTCGTCTCGATACCCCCGGATAGCCTCTGGTCAGGATGAACCCGGACCTGACCTTGCTCTCGGTGCTGCACGCGCCCGCCTTCGGCGGCTCCCACAACCAGGCGCTCCAGCTCGCGCCACTGCTGGAGCGACGCGGGATCTCGACCGTGGTTGCCCTGCCGGAGGAGGGAGAGCAGGCTGCGGCGCGTCTGCGGGACGGTGGCGTCCGGACCGTCACCCTGCCGCTCGGCCGCCTCGTCGCGAGCGCGGATCCGCGCCGCCAGGCCAAGTTCATGCGGGCGCTGCCGGGTGATCTGCGACGCCTCGGCAGCCTCATCGGGGACATCGGCGCCGATCTCGTCCAGGTGCAGGGGATCACCCACCCCCAGGGCGCGCTCGCGGCCCGTCGGCGGGGGAGGGGCGTGGTCTGGCAGCTATACGACACTCGGGCGCCGATGGCGCTTCGGCGCGCGGGCGCACCGCTGCTGGTCGGGCTGGCCGACGTGGCGATCACCTGGGGCCAGGAGCTGGCGCGGGTCCATCCGGGGGCGCGCCGCCTCGGCTCCCGCTGCTTCACCGTCTACCCGCCGGTGGATTGCGAGCGGTTCGCGCCCGACCCGCAGGAGCGGCGCCGGGCGAGGGAGCGCCTCGGGATCGCGGCAGGGGAGAAGCTGGTCGGATCGGTCGGCGTGCTCAATCCTCAGAAGGGCCACGAAGACCTGATCGAGGCCGCGCGGGCCGTGCGCGATCGCGATCCTTCCGTCCGTTTCGTCATCTGCGGTGGCCCCAGCCCCGCCCACCCGGGCTATGCCGATCGACTTCGCCGGCTGGCGACGGCCGGGGGCCTCGAGGGAGCGGTCGAGGTGATCGATCCGGGCACGGAGGTGGCTGCCTTGATGCAGGCCTTCGACGTCTTCGCGATGGCCTCCGTGCCGCGCTCGGAGGGGATGCCGACGGTCATCTTGGAGGCGATGTGCGCGCGCAAGCCGGTGCTCACCACCCGGGTGGGGGCTGTCGCCGAGCTGGTGGATGAGGGGCGGACGGCCCTGGTGGTCGAGCCCCGTCGCCCCGACCGACTCGCCGAAGAGTTGCTCCGCCTCTGCACAGACGATGCGCTAGCCGAGGGGCTGGCGGCGGCCGGCCTGGAGCGGGCCCGCGACCGCTTCGACCTCGAGTCCCTGGCCGATCGCCACGCCGCCGCCTACCGACTGGCCCACAAGCGCAGCCTCAGCCGGCGCTGAGGGCCGGCCGGGCCGGTCGCTACCTCGGCGTAGCCGCGGTAGTGGTCATAGCCGGCGTCGCCGGGGCGAAGCCCGGTGAGCACAGTCCCGAGCGGGCGGGTGCCCGGGCCTTCCAGCGCCGAGGCGAGAGCGCGGATCTGCTCGCGGCTGCTCTCGCGCGCGTGGATGCAGACCAGGGTCGCGTCGAGGTGGGGAGCTATCCGGAGGGGATCGGCGACTGCCAGTAGCGGCGCCGCATCGACGATCACCAGCTCG
>JBPCOO010000219.1:0-3248 GCA_051000155.1 Solirubrobacterales bacterium
AATCCCTTCTTCGCCAAGGTCGTCGGGTGGTACTGGATCATCTCCATGTCCATCAGCTTGGCGCCGGCCCGGTAGGCCTGGGCGATGCCGTCGCCGGTGCAGATCAGGGCGTTGGTGGTCGGCTGCCAGACCTGGCCGTTGCCGCCGGAGGCGAGGATGATGCTCTTGGCGTTGAAGAGCTTCATCGTCCCGTCCTTGATGTTGCGAGTGACCGCACCGGTGCAGTTGCCCTCCTCGTCGATCGCGAGCTCGGTCGTGAACCACTCCTCGTAGCGGTCGATCTGGCGCTCGTGCTTCATTAGCTGCTCATACAGCGTGTGCATGATCGCCTGGCCGGTGATGTCGGCGACGTAGTAGGTGCGGGCCTTCGACGCCCCGCCGAAGGCGCGGGTGCCGAGTTTGCCGTCGGGGGCCCGGTGGAAGGTGACGCCGATGTGCTCGAGGTGGAGCAGCTCCTCCGGCGCCTCGCGGCACATGATCTCGATCGCGTCCTGGTCGCCGAGGTAGTCGGAGCCCTTGACCGTGTCGTAGGCGTGCGACTCCCAGGTGTCGTCCTCGTGGAAGGCGGCGTTGATCCCGCCCTGAGCGGCGTTGGAGTGGGAGCGGACCGGATGGACCTTGCTGATCAAGGCGACCGAGACGCCGGCCTCGGCGGCGGCGAGGGCGGCGCGCTGGCCGGCGAGCCCGGCTCCGATCACTAGTACGTCGTGGGAAGGCATTGGTTCGGGCCGTGCCGGTCGGGAAGGTGGGGCCAACCGACGACGGGATCGAAGATTGTAGGAGGGCGCCGCTGATCGTGAATGCCGACCTCGGGACTGACCTTTCGGTAGGCGTTGGCCAGGTGGCCTTCGCCCGTGCGGGGCGTGCTATTTCGGAGGTAGCTTTTGAGGACCACGCTGGCGCTCGATGACGAACTGGTCGCCGAGGCGCAGCGCCTGACCGGGACCGAGCAGAAGGCGGCGTTGGTGCGCGAGGCGCTCCAGGCTTTGATCGAACGCGAGAGCGCGCGACGCCTCGCCCAGCTCGGGGGAGTCGAGCCCGGTCTCGAGCCTGCCCCGCGGCGTAGAGCTGCAATCGATTGATCCTCGTCGACACATCGGTGTGGATCGGGCACCTGCGTGGCGAGGGCGTCGGCCTCGACCAAGAGCTCGATCGCGGGGCGGTATTGATCCATCCGTGGGTGATTGGCGAGCTCGCGCTCGGCAATCTCAACAACCGACAGGAGATCCTCGGGTTGCTCCGGGGTCTTCCCGCGGCTCCACTCGCCTCCGACGATGAGGTTCTCATCCTGATCGACGCCGAGGCCCTGGCAGGTACGGGGATCGGGTACGTTGATGCGCAGCTTCTGACCTCGGCTCGACTGGAGCCGGGGGCCAAGCTCTGGACCTCTGACTGCCGGCTCGCTGCCCGGATCGGCGACCCAGACTCTCTCGGTGCCCAGCGCTTCCAAGAAGGTCGAATGCCGGTCGTAGTGGAGGACGCCCACGCCGTGCTCTGCCATACGAATGGGTTCTCGACCCAGACGGCAGCGATCACCTAAGCGTCGTTGAGATCCTCGTTTAGCACGCGGTCGCAGCCGCCGGTGCTACTGAGGCCGGATCCGGGTGGACGAAGCGGAATGTTCGAGGCCGTCGAACAAGCGCTGCAGTCCGTAGTGAAACTGCTCGTCTCCGCTCATCGTCGCCGCCAGCTCGTCGATGGCGCCGGCTACGGCCGGAAACTCCTCTGCGGGCAGCGTAGAGAGGGCGGCGCTCGTGGCGCGCTGGACCTCGGCGGGTGCACCGTCAGGCGTGAAGCTGGCGAAGCCGAACGTGTAGAGAAAGACCGTCCGGTAGGCCCGCGCGGCCTCCGCGGGCGTGAATCCACCGTCAAGGAGAATTCTCATCGCGACCTCGGTCGTACGCATCGCACCCGGGGTGAGCATCGGTCGGGTGAAGCGAATGCGGAGCCCAGCCGGGTGCTTCTGTAGGACGCGACGAATCTCGTCGGCCAGCTGGCCGAGCCGGGTGCGCCACGGCCCCTGGCCAGCGGGGAGGCGAATCTCGGAGGCAGCAAGATCGACGATCGCATCGATCAACGCATCCTTGTCGGCGAAGTACCCGTAGAGCGTCATCGCTCCGATCCCGAGCTCAGATGCCAGACGTCGCATGCTCAGAGCCTCGAGCCCCTCACGATTCGTCAGCTCCAACGCGGCCTGGGCGATCTCGGCAGCGGAGAGTCCACCTCGCGAGCGCGCCTGCCGCGCTGTCATGTCTGGCTCCGGTACAGTGTACGGTACACTGTACTTGACCGAGCTGGAAGGGACCAAGATGAGAGCGCCATATCAGAGGAAGCCTAGAGGCAGGCGAGCCGGAGGCTTGGCCACCTCAGGCCGCATGCTGGCCTACGCGGTGGCGAGCCTCGCCTGGCTGGTGTTCGCCGGTGCGGCCTTCGCCGAGGAGCCGAGGCGACAGGCTTACGAAGCCTCGCTCAGCAGTCAGAGCCCCGCCTCCGCGACGGGCTTGCGACAGGAGATCCACTACGTCAATCCGGACGACCCCGACAGCAAGCCCCCTGCGGTCGAGCGCATCGTCTTCCGACTTCCCAAGGGCTCCAAGATCGACACCTCGGTGCCGGCCCGGTGCGGCGCGAGCGAAGCCGAGTTCCAGTTGCGCGGAGCGGCGGCGTGCCCTCCGGAGACCCAGGTCGGCACCGGGGCCCTCAGCGTCGATACGGGAGCGCCCAACCCCGGTCCGCGCGTGCTCGAGACCGACGTACGCTTCTTCAACAACGAAGACGAGCTGATCCTCTTTGCCGAGTCCACCAATACCCCGGGTCCACCGGTGCGCGTGGTTAGCCGCGTCGTGGTCGGCGAGCGCACCCTGACATCCACCGTTCCACCTCTGCCCGGGGTGCCTCCCCCGGACCCGTTCCTGGCGATCAAGGACGTGGTCAACCGACTCGACGCGATTCCCGGATCCGGCGCAAATGGGCCTCCCTACATTCGCACCCCGCCTAGCTGTCCCCGGGACGGCTTCTGGACGATCACGAGCGTCTTCACCTACCGCGATGGAGTCGAGCAGACCGAGCGCGCTACTACTCCCTGTAGATCCGCTCCGGACGTGCATGGCTGTCGCGACCTGCGACTGGGTTCCGCCTCGAGCGATTTCTTTCGGGGAACCGGCGCCAGCGAGGGCTACCGCGGGCGAGGGGGGGGCGATGTGCTCCTCGGTAGAGGCGGACCCGACTGTCTCGCTGGAGACGGCGGC
>JBPCOO010000286.1:0-12987 GCA_051000155.1 Solirubrobacterales bacterium
GGCACGGTCGAGATCGTCGCCGACCCCAGTGGAAACCTCGACTACGAAACCGGTGATCTGGATACCGAGGCGGGCGTGGTCGAGATCATGTTCACCAACGGGTCGTCGCTCGGTCACGACGTGATAATCGAGAACGATGCCGGCGAAGCGCTTGGCGGCACCGAAGTGATCTCAGGACAATCCACCGTCACCGACATCGAGCTGGACCCGGGGACCTACACCTACTTCTGCTCGGTTGCCAACCACCGCTCCGAGGGGATGCAGCAGACGCTGACGGTGAAGAAGTAGCGCGGGTTTCGCTCGGCGTTGGTTGACGCGGGGGCCGGCGGTGAAGGCCCCCAAACCGCCCGGCGCTAGACGGTCGCGCCGGGCCTACTCCGGCAGCGAGCGGCCTACGTGGGTGGCTACGCAGACCGGTTTGTCGCCGCCCTCGATCTCGACCGTGAACACGGTAACGACCTCGTACCAGCCGCCGTCGCGCTCGCTGACCGATTCGAGCTCGACCGAGGCGCGCAGCTTCGAGCCGGCCGGAACCGGCGCGGGGAAGCGGACCTTGTTCCAGCCGTAGTTGACGCCGAGCTTGAACCCGGTGGGCTCGATCAAGCCGAGGCGGAAGCCGTCGATCATCGAGAGGGTGAGGTTGCCGTGGGCGATCGTCGTCCCGAACGGGCTCTCTCGTTCGGCCCGGTCGACATCGACGTGAATCCACTGATCGTCGCCGGACAACTCGGAGAAATCATCAATGTCGGACTGGGTGACCTCGCGCCATTCTCCGGGGCCGATCGTCTCGCCGACCAGCTCCTTCATCTCCTCGATCCCGTTGATCGTTCGTAGCGCCATCGATGGGCAGCCTACCGGCTCGGTGAGGCCGGGTCGGGACCGAGCGACGCCGAGTGCGAGGGCTCGCCCTCACTCGATCAGCTCGATCTCGAAGCTCGGCGCGAAGCCCGCGCCGAGGACCCCGCTGGCGCCGATCAACCCGGTGATCTTGGCGACGTAGCTGCGCGTCTCGGCGTAGGGTGGGATGCAGTTGCACGACCCAACTGCCCCCGGACCGGCATTGTAGGCGGCCAACGCCAGCTCGACCGATCCGAACTGGCCCAGCAGCTCCGACATCATCCGCGCCTGGGCGTCGATCGAGGCGACCGGGTCGAACGGGTCCCGCAGTCCGTAGGCAGCCGCGGTGGCGGGCATGAATTGGGCGATCCCGCTGGCTCCCGCCGGTGAGACGGCCGCCGGATTGAAGTTCGACTCCGCCATGAGCTGGGCGGCCAACAGCTCGGCAGGCACGTCGTGGCGGGAGGCGGAGTCCAGCAGTGGCCCGCGAAACTGCGCCGGGACGTATCCGGGGAGGCCGCCGCCGCCAGCGCCCCTGCCGTCGCCACCACGCAGGGACCCCGCCGCGCCCGACTTATCCATGGGGCCACCGGCCCGGTCGGCCGCCGCCGAGCAGGGCGCGGGACCGGCGGTGAAACCGTAGTGCCACGCCTCCCAGGAGTAGCGCTGGAGGAAGCCGAACCGACCGGCGTTGGCGGCGAGCCAGGCGTAGGCAGTCGGAGGACCGATGTCGAGCTCGGTTCCGCACCGGTGTAGCGAGGTGCCCGGCCGGGCGACCATGCGGGGATCGGGGTTGGCGGCGAACAGCGCCGCCTGCTCGGCGTCCGAGCGGAAGCCCGAGTTGACGACGAGGCCGTGGCCGGCGGCACGGGCGGTCGACGCCATCCGATCGAAGGCGGTGGCGACGTCGGGACGCATCGGTTTGCCCTGCCGGTAGGCCAATGGCCCGGAGTAGCCACCGCCGCTGGCCATGGCGGGACCGGCGGCGCCGTAAGAGGTCAAAGATGCGGGGGCAATCTCCGCCAGCGCTCTGACCTCGGTCTCCACCGACTCCCGCTCACCACCCTCGGGGAGCTCAATCCGGGCGCGCATCGCGACCTCGACCCGGTGCGGTCCGATCGAATCAGCGTCCGGAAAGTCGATCTCCACCCCCGAGCCGTTCACGGCCCCGTTGCGCCGGGCCGCATCCCGTGCCGCCGCCTCGGCTCGCTCCAGGTAGTCGACGCGGGAAAGGTGGTTGGGATCGATGCTGCCGTCCCGTCGCACCCGAGGAACGAACAGGCGCTGGTAGTCGTCGCGCATCGACCGAGCGGCCGAGAGCGCGGCCAGGTCGGCCGCGCGCTGGGCGCGGCCCTTGGCGGTGGTCGCGCCGAGGATCGCCACCCCCGCCAGCGCCACCAAGACGACCACCAGGCTGAGGCCGACGATCGCGGGCAGCGACTGGCCGCACTCGCCCCGGAACAGGGTTGCCGCCACCACGCCGCGCGCCCGGCTCGCTCGGGGGCGCTCCGCCGCCGGCCTCTCCCTCCCCCACCTCACCCGAAGCCTCGCTCCCGGTCCAGGCCGAAGAGCTGGCGCAGGTGCCTGGCGGCCCTGTCCGCGAGCAACCCGCCCGGGTCGAGGCCGGCGAGCGCCCGCCTGGCGGCGATCCAGCTCGGCGAACCCCGCCAGATCTTCAGCCGCACGCCCTCGGCGTGCAGCTCGCCCGCAACCAGACCCATCAGCGGCTTGGGACGCTCGCCGCCCGCCAGCACCGCCGCGCGCTCGTGCTCTCGTGCCAGGGAGGAGCCGAGCATGTCGCGCAGCCCCTCCGGCGGGCAGCAGATCACCAACCAACCCGGATCCAGCTCCAAGGCAGCCTCGAGCGCCGACCCCTCCCCGTCGCGCTCGCGCAGCAGGCAGATGTGTCCGCGCGCGGCCGCCCGCAGCCCATCCAGCTGGGAGGCGTAGGGATCCAGTGAGGGCGCCGACGACGAGGCGAGCAGTCCGCTTCGGGGCGGACCCTCACCGGCGAGATCGAGCACGGCCGTGCCGGCATCCGCCCCGACCCCGCACCCGGCCGCGGCAACGCCGACGACGCAAGCGCTCGCAAGCGCGCCGCTGCCGTCGTCGGGATCGGTGACGAAGACCAGGCGGGTCACGATTCGTCATCCGGGCGCGAGTAGGCGGAAGAGCTGACCTCGAGCCGTCGCGCCAGCGGCGGTATCAGCGCCGGCGTCCTCATCGAAACTTCGACCCTGCCACCCTCGGCTTCGACCTCGATCCGCCGCTCGGCCCACCCCGGAAGCGCAGCGAGGACGGCGGCCTCGGCATCGGTCCCACGGGCGACCGCTATCGCGCCGGCCTCGGCGGCACCATCGGCAAGGCTTTGCGAGTAGCCCGCCGCGAAGAGCTGGAGCACCAAGGCCGCAACCAGCAGAACCACCGGCACCGCCGCCACCAACTCAAGCTGCGCCTGTCCCGACTGCCCTTTCCGAGAAGCCTCCATCACTCCGCCGCTCCCAGGGCCGCCTGTGCGCTCACCTTGAACGGGCCGATGCCCGGAAGCGCGCGAGCGGCGCGTACCTCCACCTCGACCTCCTCCCCGACTACCTCCACCTCGGCCCGCTGGCGGAGCGCTCCGGGGAGAGCGGCGGTGGCGGCGTCCTCCGGCTCAGCTCCGACGTGCGCTGCGCGGGCACCGGCGCGGGCGGCGTTCGCCGCGGACCAACTCGCCCAGCCCACCAGGCCGAACTGCACGACCACCAGGCAAACGACCACCACCAAGGGGATGCAGGCGACGAAGGCGACCGTCGCCTGTCCTCGCTCCAGGGTGATCTTCGAAGCCGGATCCGCCATCGCCGGCGAAGCTAGGAGAGATCTCCACACGGGTGGGACGCACTGAGTAAAGCTTTGCCAACGAAGCGTTACAACTCAGAAACGGCGCCCCTCGCGCGGCAGCGCTCGCCCGCGCGTCCCCACCGCGCGGCGATCTAGTAGGTGGTCGCGTTCCGGTACACCCCGACCAGGCCGAAGACGGCGAAGCCGACGATCCCGAGGAAGATCAGCGTCCCCGCTCCCGATCCGAGCAGCTCGTCGATCCCGGCAACCATCAGCATCAGCGCGGCCAGCGAGGCGTAGAGGATCCCGGTGTCCTGATCCGACATCGCATCGCGGGTGAACTCCGCCTGCTGCCAAGCCCGCGCCGCCAGCAGCCCGATCGCGGTGATGAACACCAGCGACAGGGTGGTCAGGATCGCCTCGGTGACGTTGCCGCCTCCGGGCAGGACCGTTATCGCCAACGCCAGCAACGCGATGATGGCGATGTTGCGAGCGGCGATCATCCCCCGGATCTTCCCCGATCAGGACAGCCGGCGCCACCACGGGCGGGCGGCCTCGCGGCTGGCGTGCTTGATTGCGAGGCCCTCGATGATGTGCGCCGCGGCCTCGGTCGAGTCGACGGCCCGCTCGAGAACCGCGAAGATGTCCTTCCAGCGGATCACCACCATCGGGTCGATCCCATCGGCGAACAGGGAGGCGACCGCGTCGCGGGAGATCCGGTCGGCCTCGTTCTCCAACCGGTGGATCTCGATCCAGTGCCGCTCGAGCCCCTCGAAGCCCTCGAGCTGCGCCAGCGCCTCCGCCAGGTGCTCACACGAGCGCGTCAGCGCGTCGGCCATCTCCAGGGCCTGCTGCATCGGTGCTTCGACCTGGTACAGGCCGAACAGATCCGCCGCCTCCTCGATGTAATCGACAACGTCGTCGAGCGTGGTCGCAAGCCGATATACGTCCTCGCGGTCGAACGGCGGCTGGGAGGTCGTGTTGAGAAGCCGGATCACTTGCTGGGTTATGCGGTCGCCCTCGTGCTCGGCGGCGAAGATCTGGCGAGCGATCCCCTCGTGCTCGTCCGGCCAGCGGTCGATCATCTCGCGCAGCAGCGCGGCGGCGCGGGCGCCGTTGCGTCCGGCCTGGTCGATCAGTCCGAAGAATCCGGTCCCGCCGGTCGATGTGGATGCCTCCGCCACCACCGATAGTCAAGCAGCGCCGGCCGAAGCGGTCCGTCCGGCCCCCGCCAGGTGGCGCTCGATTACCTCGACCGCCCGCTCGGAAGCGCGCCCATCCCACCGCGGCGGCGGCTCGATCCGACCGGAGGGTGCTCCGTGCAACCGCTCGGGAATCTCGGCGATGCGGTCGGGATCGAGTCCCAACAGCTCGTTGGTGCCCTCCGTCAGCGTCACCGGGCGCTCGGTGTTGTCGCGCAGGGTGAAGCATGGGACCCCAAGGTAGGTGCTTTCCTCCTGGATCCCGCCGGAGTCGGTCAGCACGGCGCGCGCGTCCGCCTGGAGCGAGAGGAAGTCGAGGTAGCCAACCGGATCGATCAGATGGAGGCCCTCGATCGAGCCCGCCAAACCACCCAAGCGCTCGCGGGTGCGGGGGTGGACGGGGAAGACGATCGGGATCCGGGTGGCGACCTCGTTCAATGCTGCGACGGTCCGCTCCAGCAAGGGACCGTCCACCAGCGCGGGCCGGTGCAGGGTGACCAGCAGGTAGCTCCCCACCTCCACGCCCAGCCCGGCGGCCGCCTCGCGAGCGCCGAAGCGGTCCTCGAGGGCGACGAGGGTATCGATCATGGTGTTCCCCACCAGGTGGACCCGCGCGGGGTCGATGCCCTCGCGGACGAGGTTCTCCTCGGCCTCGGCGGAGTGGGTCAACAGCAGCTCGCTGAGCTGATCGGTGAGCACGCGGTTGATCTCCTCGGGCATGGTCCGATCGAAGCTGCGCAAGCCCGACTCCAGGTGGCAGACGGGAATGTGGAGGTGGGCGCAGGCGAGCGCCGCCGCCAGGGTCGAGTTGACGTCGCCGGGGACGACCACCATCTGCGGCCGCTCGGCCGCCAGCACCGGCTCGATCCCCTCCAGCACCGCCGCCAGCATCCGGGCATGACTTCCCGAGCCCACCCCGAGCATGTGGTCGGGCTCACCGACCCCCAACTCCTCCAGGAAAACCTCCGACATCTTGTGGTCGTAGTGCTGACCGGTGTGGACGACGACGTGGCGGCCACCCGGATCTGCTCGCCGGCAGGCGGCGATCAAAGGCGCCATCTTGACGAAGTTCGGGCGCGTCCCGATTACGTGCAGCAGCTCCATCGTGACGATCGAAACCGGGCGGCCGGACGGCGCTCAGGCGAGCTCGTCGATGCGGCCGGCGAGCTCGAAGTCGGCCTCGGTCAAGCCGCCCTCCGAATGGGAGGTGATCGCGACCTCGACCGTGTCCCAGGAGATCGCGAGATCGGGATGGTGCCCCATCTCCTCGGCCGGCTCGACCACCTGCCGGACGAACTCGACCGAGCCGACGAAGTCGCCCCGGTTGAACTCCTTGATGATCTTCTGCTCGGCGCGCGACCAGCCGTCGAGGTCGGCGAGCCGCTCCTGCACCTGTTGATCTTCCAGTAGGGCCATGGTTGCAATCCTATAGTCCCCGGGATGCGGATCGCGAGCCTCGTCCCCTCGGCCACTGAGATGGCCTTCGCCCTGGGGCTCGGTCCGGAGGTGGTCGCGGTCACACACGAGTGCGACCACCCGCCGGAGGTCGCCAAGCTGGCCCGGATCACCGCGAGCGAGATACCCGAGGACCTGCCTCCGGCCGAGATCGACCGCCGGGTGGGGGAGCGGGTCGCCTCGGGGCTCTCGCTCTACCGCCTCGACACCGACCGGCTTGCCGAGCTGGAGGTCGATCTGATCCTGACCCAAGCGGTCTGCGCCGTCTGCGCGGTCAGCTACGACGACGTCCGCGCGGTCGCCGGGCGTCTCCCCAACCGCCCGCGGGTGCTCTCGCTCGACCCCCGCCGGCTCACCGAGGTGTTCGCCGATGCGGTCGCGGTCGCCGAGGCCGCCGGCAGGCGCGAGGTAGGGGTCGAGCTGGAGCGGGAACTGCGGGCTCGGGTCGAAGCCGTCCGGGAGGCGACCGCCGCCGCCCCGAAACCGCGGGTCGCCGCAATCGAGTGGCTCGACCCGCCCTACGTCGCCGGGCACTGGTTGCCGGAGATGATCGAGGCAGCCGGTGGCGTCGATCCGCTCGCAAATCCGGGGGAGCGCTCGCGGACCCTCGAATGGGAGGAGATCGCCGCCGCCCGACCCGAGGCAGCGGTGGTGATGCCCTGCGGGCTCTACTGCCACAACGCGCTGCGGGAGACCGAGCGGCACCGCTCCGAGCTGGCGGCGCTCGGGGTCGAGCGAGCCTGGGCGGTCGATGCGGCCTCCTCCTTCTCCCGCCCGGGGCCGAGGCTGGCCGACGGGGTCGAGCTGCTCGGGCATCTGCTCCACCCCGAGCTGGTGGAGGCGCCCGCGAGTCTCGAGTGGGCGGCTCTGGAGCTGGGCTGATCCAGCGAGCGGAGGGCGAACCAGCGACGGCGGACGAAAAACGACCCGCCGGGGCCCGTCACCGCCGACGAGAAGCGACCGAACCCATGACTGTCATCGGTTCGGTCGTCCTTCGCCCGACGAGAGGACTCAGAACGAGGCGCCGGGGCCCGTCGCCGAGTAGGCGATCAGGATCGAGGCGACGGTGAAGCCCACCCAGAGCGCGGCGAGGGTCGCCCCTTCTGCAGGACCCGGAGAGTTGCGGCCAAAGGTGCGACGCTCGCCCCCGAGCACGACCAGCGCGGCGATCGCGCCGCCGACCATGCCGCCGAGGTGACCGCCGATGCTGATGCCGGGCACGCTGAAGGTGAGCACCAGGTTCAACACCAACCAAAAGCCGAGCTGGCTGACGATCTGGTCGAAGCCGCGATTGCGCGCGATCAGCAGGGTCGCCGCGAACAGCCCATAGATCGCACCCGAGGCGCCGACGGTGTTGACGAACGGATCAGTCAGAAGCAGCGCCCCGAAAGAGCCCGCCACCAGCGAGATGAAGTAGATCGCCAGGTACCTGACCGTCCCGATCGCCGGCTCCACCAGCCGCCCGAGGATGAACAGGACGAACATGTTGAGCCCGAGGTGGATGAAGCCGCCGTGGAGGAAGCCGGAGCTGAACACCCTCCAGAACTGGCCACCGGCGACCGTCTCGCGTCCGCAGAAGCCGCCCTCACCGACCGCGCTCCCGCAGAGCGCTCCCTCGCGCAGGAGTGCGCCGCCGCCGTCGAAGGAGGTCGCGCCGCCGCCGGCTACGAGCTGGAAGACGAAGATGCCGACGTTGATCGCGATCAGAACAAAGGTCGCCGGGGCCTGCTGCCGCAGGCTCTCGATCGCCCCGCCACCCCCGCTCGAGACCCGCCGGACCTCGGTCCGCTCACCGGAGCACTCGGGGCAGCGCATCCCGACCGAGGTCGGGGTCATGCAGTCGGGGCAGATCGGGCGCTCGCAGCGCGAGCAAGCGACCCCCGTCTCGCGGGATGGGTGCCGGTAGCAGGTCGCCATACCGATGAAAGCCTAGCCAGACCAAAGCTCCGCGCCTCGCGGAGCCGCGAACGCCGTGCTAGTCGGGCAGATCAACCGCCGCCAGCGGGTTGGTGGAGGGCTCGGCGGGCGGCTCCCCGGCGTAGGCCGGCTCGCGGGTGACCATCACCCGGTCGGCGTCCTCGATTCCCTCGGAGATCACCGAGTGCCCGCCACGCTCGCCCTCACGCACGAAGGCCGAGGCGGGGACGACGTCTCCCCCCTCCTCCGGCCGTAGCCACGTCTGGTAGACCTCGTCGCGGCTGATCAGGGGCAGCCCGGTGAGGGTGAGCACCGCCCGGTCGCCCTCGACCTCCAGCTCGCCACCGATGTCGGTTCGCGGCGCCAGCGACTCGACCGCAAGCGTCTCGGGATCCGACCCGGCTCCGGCGGCCAGATAACCCCCCACCCCTGCGACGATCACCGAGATCGACGCCACCGCGACGAGGACCGGTCGTAGGGAAACGAGGCCGAGCACTCGCATCAGTCGGGAGGGGGCGGCGCCGGGCGAAACCGCGGACCGCGCGTCCTCGCCGACCTCGGCCATGATCCGCTTGCGCAGGGCGGGGGGCGCGGTCATCTGGTCTACCGAGGCGGGCAGCAGGTCAACCGCGGGCTGGAGCCAGCGGACCTGAGCGCGGCAACGCTCGCAGCCATCGAGGTGACGGCGTACGGCGAATGCATCTTCGCTGCTGAGCGCATCGAGCAGGTAGGCGGCGATCTCGTCGTCCCACCGCTCCGAGCACTCGCGACGCTCTTCGGCGCTCTGGCTCATTCGGCCTCCTCCGCCAGCTCGGGATGGATCGATTCGGCCATCTGGCTGCGGACCTTCGCCAGCCCGAGCCGCATCCGACCCTTGACCGTCCCCAGGGCTAGGCCGAGCATCTCGGCGATCTCGGAGTGGCTGAAGCCGCCGAAGTAGGCGAGGCCGATCACCTGCGACTGGTCGTTGGGAAGGGTCCGGATCGCTCCCTTGAGTTGCTCGGAGGTCTCTCGGCGGACGACCTCCTCCTCGGTCCGCTCCGGCGCCTCCCGCCCCTCCAACGCCAGCTCGTCGTCGCTATCGAGTCGAGGCGCGCCGGTGCCGCCGCGGCGGAGGGCGTCGATCGCCCGGTTGCGAACCACCGTCAGCACCCAGGAGCGAACGCCGCCCCGTGCTCGGTCATAGCGGGAGTTGGAGCGCCAGATCGAGAGGAAGGCGTCCTGGGTCGTGTCCTCGGCCATCAGCTTGTCGCCGACGATCCGGTAGGCGAGCGAGTAGGCAGCGCTGCAGTGGCGGTCGTAGAGCACCTCGAACGCCTCCGACTGCTTGCGGTCGACGATCGCCATCAGCTCCTCGTCAGCGAGCCGCTCGAGCTGGTCCCGAGTCATCGGGTCGGTACCTCGGCCGGGGGTGCGAGCGGGGCAGGGATAGAGAAAACCTGTCGGTCCATGCGCGACAAGCTACGGTTTCCGGGCGGCATCGGATCATCGAGATCGGGGGATGGCTTGAACAACTCAGCGAGCACAGGCGGCGACATCTCCCGCCTGTATGCGGTCGTTGCCGGGGTTGCCCTGGTGCTGGGGGGCGTCGGCGGCTTCTTCTTCGACGGATCCTTCGGCACCGGCAGCCAGATCAACGGCGACGAGATCTTTGGCACCTTCATCACCAACGGCTGGAACAACCTCGCCCACCTCGTGATCGGGCTGGTCGCGCTGGGCCTGGCGGGGCGGTCGCCACGCGCGTTCGCCCTCGGGGGGGGCATCTGGCTGACCGCGCTGGGCGTCTGGGGCCTCAGCGCCGCCGACGAGGGGATCGGCGTCCTGGTGAGCACGTTTCCGATCGAGACCTCGCTCAGCCTCCTCCACCTCCTCCTCGGTCTCGCGGGTATAGCCGCCTACCTCGGCGACGGCGGCGGACTGCCGAAGGTCGCCGCCGGGCGCGGGCCCAAGCTCCCCAACTTCAAAGCAGGCGGCCGCGAATCTCGCCGATGACCTTGCGCATCCCCTCCTGACGCCGTCGGCGCCGGACCTCCAGCACCAGCAGCGCTGCGCCCGCGACGCCGCCGACGCCTGCGGCGGCGATCGGGCGGACCCAGTTGCGGGGCTCCCGCAGCGGATCGCCGTCGTCCTCCGACATCTCGTCCGCCCAGTTGGAGAGCTCGGTGGCGGCGGCGCTGGTCAGCCGTGAGAGCGTCGTCTCGAGCCTGGCGCTGAGGCGCTCGGGCGGCTCGACCGGACGTAGCGCGTCGGCCAGCAAAGCCTCGAGGTCGAAGGAAGCCGCCTCAGCGCTCATCGGCTGCCTCGCCCCCCTCCCCATCGAGAAGGATCTCCTCGAGTTGTTTGATCGAGCGGTGCAGCAGAACCTTGGTCGCGCCGTCGGTCCTCCCCAGGGCCTCGGCTATCTCGGGGTTGCTCATCCCCAGCGCGAAGCGCATGATCAGGGCCTCGCGCCGGTCGTCGCTGAGCCCGTCGATCGCAACCAGTACCCGCCGCAGCTCGTCCTTGCCCTCGGCGATCCGGTCGGTTGTATGGGGATGGGCGGGCGGCTCGACCTTGTCGAGGGCCGCGGTCGGCTTGCGCGAGCGGTCGCGGTGGAAGTTGGCCGCGAGGTTGTGCGCGATCCGGATCAACCAAGGCTTCAGCGGCCTGCCGTTGGACTCGCGGCGAGCCCGGGCGAAGTGGCGGTAGGCCTGGAGAAAGGTCTGCTCGGTCAAATCCTCGGCGTCGTGGTGGTTGCCGATCCGGTAGTAGCTGTAGGAGTAGACGTCTTTGAGATGGGCGCGGTAGAGGTCGGAGAAGTGGCGGTCGAGGTCGGCCTTCTCCGCGGGGCTCAGCTCCGGGGTGTCGGGTGGGGTCGCGGTGGCCACCGCCCAAGCGTATTGCGCGCTCCGGGCCGATCACGCCTCACCCCTCACGCCGCACCCCTGGCCCGCTCGGCGCGGCGGAGCCCGGAGATCCATTCCGACGCGGTCTGCTCCCCCTCGATCAGCGCGGCCAGGCCTTCGAGGCCATCGGCACTCTCGCCGGAGGCGCCGACCGCGGCGGCGATAAGCGGCACCGAGTCGAGCCCCTCGGAAGCCTGTCCGAGCCGCTCGGGAATCTGGGAGGCGGGAACGCCGCTGCCGAGCAGCTCGCCGGCACGCCGGTTGCGGGAGCCAGGCGCGAGCACTGTGGCGGTGAGATCACCGACCCCCGCGAGTCCGCTGAAGGTCTCCAGATCGGCGCCCTTGGAGGTGGCGTAGTTGACGCATTCGCGCCAGATCTCGGCGGCGGCGATCCCGGCTGCGTTGAAGCCGTGGGGCTCGGCCGCGGCGGCGGCGAGCGAGGCGGCGTTCTTGGCGGCGCCCGCCATCTCCACCCCGACCACGTCGCGGGTTCGCTCGCAGATCAGGCCGGCCCGGTCGAAGACGTCGCCGAGCTGGGCGCGGAGGTCGGGGTCGTCGCTGGCGAGCGCCAGCGCGGCGGTGCCGGAGGCAGCCTCTTTGGCGTGCGCGGGGCCGCCGAGGGAGGCGAGCGCGCGGGCGCGGATGCGCTCGGTCACGTACTCGGAGGGGAGCGTTCCCAGCGGCGGCACCAGCCCCTTGCTCAGCAGGAGCACCGCGCTGCGCTCGCCGATTCTGTCACCGAGCGCGCCGACTGCCTGGGGTAGGGATGCGGAAGGGACGGCGAGGCAGACCAGATCCAGACCGGCGGCCTCGATGTCGGCGGCGCGGGCGACCGTAATCGCGTCGGAGAGGTGGATGCCGGGCAGGTACTGCTCGTTCTCACGAGCCTCGGCGAGTCGGGTGGCCTGCTCGGCGGTGCGGCAACCGAGCGCGACCTCGACCCCGCCACGGGCCAGCAGCACCGCCACCGCCGTCCCCCAGCTCCCGGCGCCGATCACCGCCGCCTTGCGCATCGGCGGCAGGCCGCCGAGCCACTCCCACTGCAACTCGATGTTTGGCCAGATGCGATCGGTGACGGTCGCGGCGACCGAGGGCGAGGGCTTGGTGGTGCGGGGGAAGGTGAGCGCCTTACCGGCGCGCAGGCGGACCTTGCGTGGGCGGATCTTCCAGCCGTCGCGGACGTGCTCGGTGCCGTGGATCGCCATCGGCAACACCGAGGCCCCGGACTCGAGCGCCAGGCGACCGACCCCGCGGTGGGGCGCAGCCAACGAGCCGCGGCGGATGCGGGTGCCCTCGGGAAAGATGCAGGTAGCGCCGCCGCGGGCGAGGATCCGATCGGAGGTTTCGAGCGTCTCGGTATCGGCCCGGCCGCGGTAGACCGGGTAGGCGCCGAGCCGGTTGAGGAACCATCCCTGCCAGCGCTTCTCGAACAGCTCGACCTTGGCGACGTAGTGGATCGGGCGGCTCCAGGGGAGGAAGACCCCGATCACGAACGGGTCGAGGAAGCTGCGGTGGTTGGCGGCGACGATCAGGCCGCCGTCGAGCTTGGCGTGGTCGCGCCCGATCCGGTCGAGCCTGAACCAGATCACGAACGCGGTCTGAAAGAGGACGCGGACGATCAGGTACAGGGGCCAGTTGACGCCCTTATCGCGCGTGTAGGCGTGGTAGGAGGCGAGCCGCTCGGCGCCGATCCGTTCGGCGGCCCCGGTCTGAGGAGCCTTGCGCGGCTCCTCACCGTGGACCTCCTGCTCGGTGGGATCACTATTGCCCTCTCGCTCGCTCACTCCCAGGCTTACACCGCCGCGGGTGGCGCCGTTACATCGCCGGCCGTGGCCTCCGAGTGCGGCTGCGGCAGGGCCTATCCTCCGGAG
>JBPCOO010000287.1:0-2886 GCA_051000155.1 Solirubrobacterales bacterium
CCGATCGGCTTCTCCGTCGATTCCGTGATCAACGAGATCGAGCGGTACTCGCCGCTGGTGATCATGGTCCTGTTCGGGATCCTCGTCTATCTGATGTGGCGCACGGTCAGCGTGATGCCGCGGACCAAGCCGAAAGAGATCAAGGCGAAGCAGGCCTCGAGCGTCCGCTGGGACGACATCGCCGGGGTCGAGGGGACCAAGGACGAGCTGCGCGAGGTGGTCGAGTTCCTCTCCGACCCCAAGCGGTTCAAGAAGGTCGGGGCGAAGGTGCCGAAGGGGATCCTCCTCCACGGCCCACCGGGAACGGGCAAGACGATGCTCGCCAAGGCGGTCGCCCACGAGTCCGGAGCGAACTTCTTCAGCCAGTCGGCCTCCTCCTTCGTCGAGATGTTCGCCGGGCTCGGCGCCGCCCGGATCCGGCGCCTGTTCAAGGAGGCGCGGGAGAACGCTCCCGCGATCCTGTTCATCGATGAGCTCGACGCGGTCGGAGCCAAGCGCGGCTCCGACATCTCCGGCGAGCGGGACCAAACCCTCAACCAGCTCCTGGTCGAGATGGACGGCTTCGAGGCGACCGAGAACATCGTCGTGATGGCGGCCTCCAACCTGCTGGAGAAGCTCGATTCGGCGCTGCTGCGGCCCGGTCGGTTTGACCGGCAGGTGTTCGTCCCACCGCCCGATCTCGACGGCCGCGAGCAGATCCTCGGGGTCCACACCCGTGACAAGCCGCTCGGCCAGGACATCGAGCTGCGTCGGGTCGCCCGCCACACCGCCGGGCTGACCGGAGCCGACCTCGCCAACCTCTGCAACGAAGCGGCGATCCAGGCCGGGCGGAACAAGCGTGACTTCCTCGCCCAGTCGGACTTCGACGACGCTTTCGAGCGGGTGGTCGCCGGGCTCCAGTCACGCAAGGTGATCACCGACGCCGAGAAGGAGGTGGTCGCCTGGCACGAGGCCGGCCACGCCTTGCTCAGCGAGCTGCTTCCCGGCGTCGACAGGGTGCAGAAGGTCTCGATCATCCCCCGGGGGAAGGCGCTCGGATACACCCTCAACCTGCCGGAGGAGGACCGCTACCTCAAATCACGGGAGGAGCTGATCGACTACATGAAGGTGCTACTGGGTGGGCGAGTCGCCGAGCAGCTCACCTTCGGTCGGGTCACCACCGGGGCCTCCGATGATCTCTCCAAGGTCACCCAGATCGCCCGCGGGATGGTCGACTCCTACGGGATGGGAACCTCGATCCGCTCCCACCAGGTGCCCGCCGAGGACTTCTACATCTCCGAGATGTTGCGCCGGCGGCGGGACGAGGAGGTCCAGGAGATCGCCGAGGAGGCCTACCGCGGCGCCACCGAGCTGCTCGAGGACCGTCGCGACCTGCTGGACGAGATAGCAAAGGAGCTGCTGGCCGAGGAGGTGATCGACCAGGCCCGGATCGCCGAAATCATGGCCGCCCACCGGGTCGAGCCCGCCGATGAGGACGAGAGTCGAGCGCGGTCGGGCTTCTCGGGCGCCGAGGCACTGGCGGCGCGCGAGCAGGATTCCCGGACCGACGCCGGATAGCACGGGGGGCCTCACGGGCGGGGCGGGGTGCCGGCGGGACCCGCCGACCGGCGCCCAATAGACTGCCGCTCCATGCTGGAGCGAATCGACCACATCGGCGTCGCCGTCGCCGACCTCGACGCGGCGATCGAGCTGTACGAGGGGAGCATGGGGATGCCGCTGGTCCACCGAGAGGTGGTGGAGGAGCAGGGCGTGGAGGCGGTTCTCCTGGACGTCGGCTCCGGCCACGTCGAGTTGCTGAGCCCCCTCGGCGAGGACACCCCCGTCGGGAAGTTCCTCGCGGCCAAGGGCCCCGGACTCCATCACGTCGCCTACTCCGTTACAGACATCGACGCGGCACTGACTGGACTGGCCGATCGCGGTATCAAGCTGATCGACACCGAGCCGCGGACCGGAATTCGCGGCAGCCGCGTCGCCTTCGCCCATCCCAAGGCGACGGGCGGCGTCCTGACCGAGATCGTTCAACCCGCGGAAGGACACTGAGATGGCAGACGTGCGCAAAGTTGAGATCGGCTTCGACGGCGGACAGGTGCTGCCGATCCGCCTCGACGATGAAGCCCTCGTGGGGCTGCGGGACTCCTTCGGCGACGGCGGCTGGCACCGTCTGACGACCGATGACGCGACGATCGACATCGCGCTGGAGAAGGTCGTCTTCATCCGCACCGCGGGCGACGCGCACAAGATCGGCTTCTAGCCGGCGAGCTGGAGGCAACCGAGGACGGCGGCGCCCGCCAGGAGGCCGGCTACCGGGTCGCAAATCACGCTCCCACGACCAAGCCGCCGGATCCCTCCAAGCTCGACAAGTGGCGCCGTGAGATGAGCCCCAACGACCTCGCCGCTTACGAGCAGGTGGCCGAACCGATGCTCCGCGCGCTGGGCTATGAGGTGGTTCGCCGATGAGCACGCCGGCGAACGTCTTCGGCGCGCGGGTCCGAGCCGCCTCCCCCACGCTGCGACGCTACTCGGCCATCGGCACCTCCCACTCGGAGGCCTCGGTTTGCGGGGGGTCCTACAATTCAGCGGGCGGTACGCGGGTACCGGCGGGGATGCTCATCGGGGCCGGTCTCCGGGCCGCGCTGGCTTGCGTCCGCGAATGCCGAAATGATTCGGACCTGAGACCTCTCGTGACCTCCACAGCTTCCAACCCCAGATTGCCACTCGTGCTCACGCTGGCCCTGGTCAGCGCCGCGCTCGCTGCCTCCGCCGCGACGGCTGCGACCGCTGACGCCGCAAAGCCCCGATTCCACGTCAGCAACCTGCCCTTCAACTCGACCAAGCTATTCGACCTCAGCGTTGCCGACATCGAGGGGGACGGGGACCTCGACATGT
>JBPCOO010000180.1:0-3955 GCA_051000155.1 Solirubrobacterales bacterium
CGCAGAACGCCTCGCAGGCGGCCTCGGCGCTCATCTCGGGCTTGTGGTCGTAGGTGGGAACGTCGCGTGGGGAATCAACCATTTCCCGCTGCTCTCCCTCCCACTCCCGCTCGCGCCCTCCGTTGAAGAAGTAGGTGACGTGCGGATACTTCTCGGTCTCGGCGACGTGGAGCTGGCGCCCGCCGTCGGTGCAGATCACCTCCGCCAGGGTCACCTCCGGCGAGGTCGGCGGGAAGGCGACCGGGTAACCCCAGCCCTCGCGGTAGGAGGTCATCGTCACCAGGTGGGGGGGCTGGTAGCTACCCCGCTCGAAGCCCTCGAAGTCCGGCTCGCCCAGGGCCGCGACGAGCTGGCGCATCCGGTCGGGGCGGAAGTTGATGCAGACGATGACGTCGTCGGGGCCGACCCCGTCGTAGTCGCCGATCACGGCCGGCTTGATGAACTCGTCGGTGGCGCCGGCCTCGTAGCTATCGCGCACCATCGCAACCGCCTCGGCGGCCTCGGCGCCGCGGGCGTGGACGATCGCGTCGAAGGCGAGCTTTGTCCGCTCCCAGCGCGTGTCGCGGTCCATCCCGTAGTAGCGGCCGCCGACCGTCCCGATCCGGCCGGCGCTTCGCAGCCAGCGCTGCACCTCCTCGAGGTAGGCGACCCCGCCGGTGGGGCTGGTGTCGCGACCGTCGGTGAGCGCGTGGACGATCAGGTCGGGGACGCCCTCGTCAGCCGCGAGCTGCACCGCCGCCTCGATGTGCTCCCAGCCGGAGTGGACGCCGCCATCGGAGACCAACCCGATCAGATGCAGCCTCCCGCGCTCGCTCTCCCGCGCTCGCTCGCATGCCTCGATCAGGACCGCGTTCTCGAAGAAGGAGCCGTCGGTGACCGCGTCGTCGATCCGGGCCAGATCCTGTTTGACCACCGCACCGGCGCCGAGGTTGAGATGGCCGACCTCGGAGTTACCCATCTGCCCTTCGGGGAGCCCGACATCGCGACCGGAGGCCGAGAGCGTCGTGGTTGGATAGCTCGCCAGCAGCTCGTCCATTGTCGGAGTCTCTGCCAGCGAGATCGCGTTGCCCTCCCCCGGCTCCGCCAGACCCCAGCCGTCGAGGATCACCAGCGCCACCGACGGCAGCGGCAGCGAGTCGGGGCCGGCGGCGAGCTCAGCCATCGGTCGGACTGGGTGAGCGCCGGCCTGTCGAGCCCGGGATCACCGGCCTGCCACCTCAGGCCGCGGCGACGATCGCCGCAAAGTCCTCGGGGTCGAGGCTCGCCCCGCCGACCAGGGCACCGTCGATCTCCTCGCGACCGAGCAGCTCGGCGGCATTGTCGGGCTTGACCGAGCCGCCATAGAGCACCCGCACCTGCTCGCCGGCGACCTGCTCGCGCGAGGCGAACAGGGAGCGGATGAAGCCGCAAGCGTCCTCGGCCTCGTCGGCGCTGGCGGTCTTGCCGGTGCCGATCGCCCAGATCGGCTCGTAGGCGACGACCACGTCGCCGAGCTGGTGCGGCTCCAACCGGGAGAGCGCCGCCTCGATCTGTCGTCGCAGCACCCGGTCGGTCTCATCCCCGTCGCGCTCCTCCTCGGTCTCCCCGCAGCAGAGGATTGGCAGCAGTCCGGCCTCGAGCGCCGCCAGGAGCTTGCGCGCGAGCGCTTCGTCGGTCTCGCCGAAGAGCTGACGCCGCTCCGAGTGGCCGAGCAGGCTGCCGTCCACCCCGGCCTCGATCAGCATCTGCGCCGAGAGCTCACCGGTGAAGGCGCCCTCGGACTCGTAGTGCATGTTCTGGGCGATCACCCGGGTGGAGCGGGTGCCGCAGACCTCGGCGACCCGCGCCAATGCCAGCGCAGGCGGGCAGATCGCGACCCGCGCCTCGGCCCCGTCGAGCCGCTCGAGCTTGGGCAGGAAGGCGTCGAGAAACTTCTCGGCCTCGCCGACCGTCTTGTGCATCTTCCAGTTGGCGGCGATCAGGGGACGGCGGTCGCTCATCGGGAAATCTCCTCGCTCATGCCGGGCTCTCGCCGGCGTCGAGGAGCGCGGCCAATCCCGGTAGCTCCTTGCCCTCGACCAGCTCGAGCGAGGCACCGCCCCCGGTCGAGAGCCAACTCACCTTCTCGGCGAGGCCGAACTGCGCCAGGGCGGCGCCGGAATCGCCGCCCCCGACCACGGTGGTCCCGCGGCACTTGGCAACGGCCTCGGCGACGGCCCTGGTTCCGGCAGAGTACGGCGCTAGCTCGAAGGCGCCCATCGGTCCGTTCCAGAAGACCGTCTCCGCGCCCTTGACGGCCTTGGCGTAGGCCTTCGCCGTCTCGGGGCCGATATCGAGCCCGATCCAGCCCTCGCGGACCTCGGGACCGTCGGTGGTCTCGTGCTTGGCGTCGGTGGCGAAGCGCTCGGCCACGACCAGGTCGGTCGGCAGGCGGAGCTCGCACTCGGAGGTTTCGGCCCGCTCGAGCACCCCGCGCGCCAGCTCGACGCCCTCCTCCTCGACCAGGGACTCGCCGGTCTCGATCCCCCGGGCCCGGAAGAAGCTGAAGCACATCGCGCCGCCGATCAGGACCTCATCGGCGGTCTCGAGGAAGCGGGCGATGACGCCGATTTTGTCGGAGACCTTGGCGCCGCCCAAGACCACCACCAGGGGCCGTGCGGGCTCGGTCAGCACCGCGGTCAGCTCCCGCACCTCGCGCTCCAGTAGCAGTCCGGCGTAGCCCGGCAGGTGATGGGCGACGCCCTCGGTGGAGGCGTGGGCGCGATGGGCAGCGCCGAAGGCGTCGTTGACGTAGAGGTCGGCAAGCCCGGCCAGGCACTCAGCCAGATCGTCGTCGTTGGTGGTCTCGCCGTCCTCGAAGCGGGTGTTCTCCAACAGCACCACCTCGCCCGAATCGAGCGAGGCGGAGACGGCCTCGACCTCGTCGCCGACCACCCCCGGAGCGACGGGGACGAAGGTTCCCAGCAGCTCCGCCAGCCTGGCCGCGATCGGACCCATCGACAGGTCGGGGTCGTGGCCGTCGGGCCGGCCGAGGTGGGAGCAGAGGATCACCGAGGCGCCCTGGTCGCGGAGGTAGGAGATCGTCGGCAGGGCGGCACGGATGCGAGCGTCGTCACCCACCTGGTCGCCGTCGATGGGGACGTTGAAGTCCACCCGGACGAGCACGCGCTCACCGGTCAGGTCCGCATCACGGACCGACGCCTTGGTGAACTCGCCCTTCTCGACGTTTGCCAATGCCTCCTTGGACATTCACTCAGCCTCGCAGCAGTGGTGGGGTGTCCGCCATCAGAGGACCTTCTGGGCGAGCTCGACGACGCGGTTGGAGTAGCCCCACTCGTTGTCGTACCAGGAGACGACCTTCAGCATCGTCCCCTCCATGACCAAGGTCAGGCTCGAGTCGAAGATCGACGAGTGCGAGTCGCCGACGATGTCGGTGGAGACGATCGGATCCTCGGTGTAGGCGAGGATCCCCTCCAGGCCACCCTCGGCGGCGGCCTTCATCGCCGCGTTGATCTCCTCGACGCTCGTCGCCTTCGAGGTCTGGCAGGTCAGGTCGACGACCGATCCGGTGGCGACCGGAGCGCGGACCGCAAACCCGCTCAGCTTGCCGTTCAGCTCGGGGAGAACGAGCCCCACCGCCTTTGCGGCTCCGGTCGAGGCCGGAATCAGGTTGAGCGCCGCCGCCCGGGCCCGGCGCAGGTCCTTGTGTGGCATGTCCTGGAGGTTCTGGTCGGCCGTGTAGGCGTGGATCGTCGTCATCAGCCCGTGGTCGATCCCGACCGAGTCGTGGATCACCTTGGCGAGGGGTGCCAGGCAGTTCGTCGTACATGAGGCGTTGGAGATGATGTGGTGGGAGTCGGGGTCGTAGTCGTCGAAGTTGACGCCAAGCGCGACGGTCACGTCGGGATCAGTCGCGGGAGCGGAGATGATCACCTTCTTTGCGCCGGCGTCTAGGTGCTTCGACGCCGCCTCGCGC
>JBPCOO010000379.1:0-4721 GCA_051000155.1 Solirubrobacterales bacterium
AGCCTGGCGGCGGTCAAGGGTGAGGAGCTGGCCGGTGGTGGTGAGAAATCGGGCGCGAAGCCCAAGTCCGCTGACTCCAAGAAGACGACCACGAAGAAGTCATCGACCGCTTCGGGATCCAAGTCCAAGTCCAAGTCAAAGGCGAAGCCGAAGTCGCGGGCGAAGGCCAAGAAGTAGAGCTCGACGGCCGCCGGCTGTCGCTGACCAACCTCGACAAGGTCCTCTACCCGGATGCGGGCTTCACCAAGGGCGAGGTGATCGACTACTACGCCCGGATCGCGCCGGTGCTGCTGCCCCACCTCGACGGCCGCCCGCTGACCCGGGTGCGCTTCCCCAACGGCGTCGATGCCAAGAGCTTCTTCGAAAAGCGCTGCCCGGATCACCGGCCGGAGTGGGTGGAGACAGCTTCGGTATGGGCGGGGCGCAAGGTCGGCGAGGTCGACTTCTGCCTCTGCGGAGACCGGCCGACCCTGATCTGGCTGGCTCAGCTCGCTGCCCTGGAGCTGCACCCCTCGCTTTCGCTGACCGCCGATGTCGACGTCCCGACCGTGCTCGCCTTCGACCTCGATCCTGGCGCGCCCGCGAGCATCGTCGAGTGTTGTCAGGTGGCGTTGAGGATCCGCGAGATGTTCGACGGGCTCGGGCTCGACTGCTTCCCCAAGACCTCAGGCTCCAAGGGGATGCAGGTCTACGTCCCGCTCAACGGCAGCCAGACCTACGAGACGACCAAGCCGTTCGCTCAAGCAGTCGCCCAAGCGCTCGAAGCCGCCGAGCCCGATCTGGTCGTTTCGAAGATGGCCAAGGAGCTACGCAGGGGCAAGGTGCTCGTCGACTGGTCCCAGAACACCGCCTCGAAGACGACGATCGCCGCCTACTCACTGCGCGCGAAGGCCCGGCCTACGGTCTCGACGCCGCTGCTCTGGGAAGAGGTGAAGCGGGGCGTCGACGGCGAACCCGAGGATCTAGCGTTCGAGACCAAGGCGGTACTGGAGCGCGTGGACGAGCACGGCGACCCTTTCGCCAAGGTCTTGGAGTTGGAGCAGGAGCTACCGGACTCGATCTAGGCGCCCATCTCCACGTCCGACGCCGACAAACCTGGGCACTAGCTCCCGATCACCGACCTTGAGATAGGGCCTGCGTCCCGGTCCGGCCGACGGACTACCGCCCGGACTGGCCGTGTGGCTGCTGGGTGGTGGCGTCGCTGGAGCCCTCCTCGCTGCCGGCAGCGGCCTCGGCGTCAGTGCCTTGGCCCGGCGCCTCCTTGTCCGCGGTCGGCTCGCTCGGATCGACCGGGTTGTCAGCGCTCTTGGCGCCGCCACTCGGCTTCTCGGCGGCGTCGATTCCGTGACGATCGGTCTGCTCCGGCTCGGTGCTCTCTTCTTGCTCGTCCATAGCTCTCGCTCCTCGGTTGGTCGAATGCACTTGCCCTACCCATACCCGGAACGCAAGGGTTTCAAGCGCCGGGACCTGCACGCTCAAGGTCCTAGCGCCGCCGCGACCGCCGCCAGTGCGTGGACCTCGGTGGTGTCGAACACGGGCAGCTCGAAATCTCCGGGGCCAACCAGCATCCCGATCTCGGTGCAGCCGAGGATCAGGCACTCCGCGCCACGACCGACAAGCTCGGACCCGATGCGGGCGTACTCGCCCCGCGAGTGATCCTCGATCCGGCCGTGGGTCAGCTCCTCGTAGATGACCCGGTGGACCAGCTCGCGGTCCGGCTGCCGGGGCACGAGCACCTCGAGGCCGTGGCGCTGGACCAGCCGCCCGGAATAGAAATCGGCTTCCATCGTGTAGCGGGTGCCGAGCAGCCCGACTCGCTGCAAGCCGGCCGCACGGACCGCCGCGGCGGTGGCATCGGCGATGTGGACGAACGGCAGGGCAGTCGCCGCCTCGATCTGCTCGGCAACGCGGTGCATGGTGTTGGTGCAGAGGACGATCAACTCGGCGCCGCCGCGCTCCAGCGAACGGGCGGCGTCGGCAAGGAGCGCTCCGGCGGCATCCCAGTCCCCATCCCGCTGCATCGTCTCGACCGCGGCGAAGTCGAGGCTGACCATGACCAGTGCGGCCGAGTGATGACCGCCCCGGCGGCACGCCACCGCCTCGTTGATCAGCCGGTAGTAGATCGCCGTCGACTCCCAGCTCATCCCCCCGATCAAGCCGATGCGCTTCATCGGCGCGCGACAGTCCTCAGTCGAGCGGCTGACGCAGGACCGGGTTGCGCGAAGCGCCGACCTCGTCGAGGCGGCGGACGGGCGTCGTGTATGGCGCCTCGGCCAGGATCCCGGGATCCTCCGAGGCCTCAGTCAGGATCTCCTCGAGCGCGTCCGCGTAGGCGTCGAGCGATTCCTTGGTCTCGGTCTCGGTCGGCTCCATCATCAACGCCTCCTCGACCAGCAGGGGGAAATAGATCGTCGGCGGGTGGATGCCGTAGTCCAGCAATCGCTTGGCGATGTCGGTGGTGCTGGCGCCGAGCTCCTTCTTCGCCGGCTTGCCGCTGAGGACGAACTCGTGCAGTGGCCGGTGGTCGAATCCGACCGGGAGATACTCACCCGTCCGACCCTCGCTCAACCGCGCCAGTAGGTAGTTAGCGTTGAGCACGGCCGTCTCCGAGGCTTCGGTCAAGCCGTCGCCGCCGAGGCTGAGGATATAGGCATAGGAGCGGACGAAGACGCCGAAGTTGCCCTGAAAGCCGCGCAGCCGGCCGATCGTCTGCGGGTGGTCGGAGCGCAACTCGAAGCTCGGTCCGGCGCCGTTGCCGGATTCGACCCGCTCGATCCGCGGCACCGGCAGGTACGGCTCGATCCGGTCGGAAACGCAGATCGGACCCGCCCCCGGACCCCCTCCCCCGTGCGGCTGGGAAAACGACTTGTGCAGGTTGACGTGGACGATGTCGAAGCCCATGTCGCCGGGGCGAACCTTGCCCATGATCGCGTTGAGGTTGGCGCCGTCGTAATAGAGGACGCCGCCGGCCTCGCGCACGATCCGGGTGATCTCGCCGATGTTGGCGTCGAACAGGCCGAGCGTGTTCGGGTTGGTGATCATCAGCCCGGCGACCTCCTCCGAGCTCTTCGAGCGGAGGTCGTCGAGGTCGACGCCGCCGTCGGAGGCGGTGGCGACCTTGACCACCTCGAAGCCGGCCATCGTCACCGTCGCCGGGTTGGTGCCGTGGGCGGTGTCGGGGATCAGCACCTTAGTCCGCTGGGACTCTTCGCCATTGGTGGCGTGGAAGGCGCGGGTGAGCAGGAGGCCGGCAAGCTCGCCGTGGGAGCCGGCCGAGGGCTGGAGGCTGACGTGGGCGAGCCCGCAGATCTCCGCCAACGAACGCTCCAGACCCCACATCAGCTCGAGCGCGCCCTGGGCCAGCGCCGGCGGCGTCGCCGGATGCAGCCGGGCGTGTCCTGCAAGCGCCGCGACCCGCTCGTTCAGGCGGGGGTTGTGCTTCATCGTGCACGAGCCGAGCGGATAGAAGCCGGAGTCGAGGTCGAAGTTGCGGCGGGAGACCCGGTTGTAGTGGCGGACGATCTCCGGCTCGGCGATCTCCGGTAGCTCGGCCGGCCGCTCGCGCAGCAGCTCGGCCGGAATCAGCTCCTCGGCGGCCTGCTCAGGGATACCGTCGTCGGGGAGGACGGCGGCGCGCCTGCCGGGAGCCGAGCGCTCGAAGATCGTCGTCGCCCGGTCGCGCTGCATTGGCGCCTCGGTGCAGCTACCCGCCGGGGGCCGCTCGCTGGGGGCGCTCGGGAGTCCCTGGCTCATACCGTTGCTCCCGCCTGCGGCGAAGCCTCGCCGACGGTCTCGATCGCATCCCCGAGGGCCGCGGCGAGTCGGTCGACCTCAGCGGCCGTCACCTGACCGGAGATCCCGACCAAAAGGCCGTTGGGGTGCTCGGGGTAGTCGGGGGCGAGCGGAATCCCGGCGAGCACCCCGCGTGCGGCGCAATGGGCGATCACCGCCTCGACCGGAGCCGCAAGCTCGACCGCGACCTCGCGCATCGCCGGCGCCTCGTGGATCAACTCGAGCCCGGAGACCTCAGCGAGCCGCTCGCGGGCGTGGGCGGTCTTGCGAGCGACCGCGCTCGCCAACTCGACCAGGCCCTGCTTGCCGAGCCAGCTCAGATAGATCGTCCCCGCCAGCGCGTTCAGAGCCTGTGCGGTGCAGATGTTGTGGGTCGCCTTCTCCCGCCGGATGTGCTGTTCGCGGGTCTGGAGGGTGAGGACGAAGCCGCGGCGGCCGTCGAGGTCGGTGGTCTCGCCGGCGATCCGCCCGGGCATCCGTCGCATGTGCTCGGAGGTCGCGCAGAAGAAGCCGAACGAGGGCCCACCGTAGTCGAGCCGGTTCCCCAGCGACTGGCCCTCACCGATGACGACGTCGGCGCCGCACTCCCCCGGGGGCTTGAGCAGGCCGAGCGAGATCGGGTCGGCGGAGACGACGGCGAGCGCGCCGGCACCCCGAGCGAGGTTGGCGAGGGGCTCGATCCGCTCGACCGCGCCCAGGTAGTTGGGGGTCTGGAGGAAGATGGCGGCGGTATCGGCTCCCCCGTCCCCGTGGAGCGCGGACTCGAGCGCTTCGGCATCAGTGACGCCGTCCCGCAGCGGCACCTCGACCACGTCGGCCCCGTAGCCACGCGAATAGGTCTCGAGCGTCCGGCGGGAGTGCGGGTGGACTCCGGCGGAGACGACGAAGCGGCGGCGCTTGGTCGCGGCGATCGCCAGATAGCCGGCCGA
>JBPCOO010000380.1:0-8369 GCA_051000155.1 Solirubrobacterales bacterium
TCGGAGGCATAGGCTCGGATGGAGGAGATCGCCCGCGTCTACTCGGAGGCTCTGTTCGACGCCGCCATCGATGCCGAAAAGCTCGATCAGGTGCACGAGCAGCTCGGTCAGGTGACCGACGCGATCGATGGGACGCGCGATCTCCAGCTTTTCTTCTTCAGCCCCTACCTCTCCTCCGAGGACAAGCGGGAGGGGATCGACGGGCTGTTGGAGGGGGCCGAGCCCGAGTTGCAGAACTTTCTCGAACTGCTCTGCGAGAAGCACCGGATGCCGGCGATCTTTCGCATCCGCCGCCGCTTCGACGAGCTCTGGGCAGCGCACAATCAGAAGCTCGAGGTGATCGTCACCAGCGCAGTCGAGCTGGATGAGTCGGTGGTGAACAAGGTCGGCGATGAGATCGCCGAGCGCACCGGCCAGGAGATCGAGCTGACCAGCGAGGTCGATCCGGACTTGATTGGCGGCCTCAAGCTACGGGTAGGCAACCGCGTTCTCGACGCCTCGATCCAGAATCGACTGGAGAAGCTCCGCCGGGAGGTCGCCCAGGGCTGAGCCGAGCCCTGCTGAGACGACCGTCAATCAAGACTTCGATCAACTTTCAAAGACAAGGAGCCCAAGCACCATGGAAATCAAGCCAGACGAGATCTCGAACATCCTCCGCAAACGGATCGAGGGCATCACCGAGGACGAGGCCGACCTCGCCGAGGTTGGCACCGTGCTCTCGGTCGCCGACGGTATCGCCCGCGTCCACGGCCTCGACAACTGCATGTCGCTGGAGATGCTGGAGCTGAGTCACGGCGTGGTTGGGCTTGCCCTCAACCTCGAGGAGGACAACGTCGGCGTGGTGCTGTTCGGCGATTGGCAGAAGATCCTCGAGGGTGACAGCGTCAAGCGCACCGGCGAGCTGCTCGAGGTTCCGGTGGGTGAGGAGCTGCTCGGCCGGATGGTCGACCCGCTCGGTCGGCCGCTCGACGGCCAGGGCGACATCAACACTGAGAAGACCCGACCAGCCGAGTTCAAGGCTCCCGGAGTGATCGCCCGGCAGGGGGTAGAGCAGCCGCTGCAGACCGGTCTCAAGGCGGTCGATTCGATGATCCCGATCGGCCGCGGCCAGCGCGAGCTGATCATCGGCGATCGCCAGACCGGCAAGACCGCGATCGCGATCGACACGATCCTCAACAACAAGGACTCGGACATCGTCAACGTCTATGTCGCCGTCGGCCAGCGGATGGGCGAGGTCGTCAATCTGATGCAGACGCTCAAGGACGCGGGCGCGATGGACAATACGATCATCGTCGCCGCCGCGCCCGATGAGGCAGCGCCGATCAAGTTCATGGCGCCCTACGCCGGCACGGCGATGGCCGAGCACTTCACCTACGAGGGCGGTCACTCGGTCTGCTTTTACGACGATCTCTCCAAGCACGCCGACGCCTACCGTCAGATGTCGCTCTTGCTTCGCCGCCCTCCCGGCCGCGAGGCCTACCCCGGCGATGTCTTCTACCTGCACTCGCGCCTTTTGGAGCGCGGGGTGAAGATGAACGACGATCACGGCGGCGGCTCGCTCACCTGCTTCCCGGTGGTCGAGACCCAGGCCGGCGACGTCTCCGCCTACATCCCGACCAACGTGATCTCGATCACCGACGGACAGATCTTCTTGGAGTCGGACCTGTTCCTCTCGGGAGTGCGTCCGGCGATCAACGTCGGCATTTCGGTTTCCCGGGTCGGCGGGTCGGCGCAGACCAAGGCGATGAAGAAGGTGGCCGGCAAGCTCCGGCTTGAGCTCTCCCAGTACCGGGAGCTGGAGTCGTTCGCCCAGTTCGGATCCGAGCTCGACCCCGAAACCCAGCAGAGCCTGAGGCGCGGTGAGCGCTTGGTGGAGATGCTCAACCAGAACGAGCGCTCTCCGATGTCGGTCGGCAACCAGGTCGCCTCGATCTATGCCGGTACCGGTGGCTATCTCGACCGGATCAAGGTGGATCGCGTCGAGCAGTTCCTCGAGGGCCTGCTCGATCGCCTCCGCTCCGACAGCTCTTCCCTGATGGACAAGCTCGACGAGGGCGAGTGGGGCGACGACGTCGAGAGCGATCTCGGCGACGCGATCGCCAACATGATCGACGACTTCGGCCCCGACTTCGATGAAGAGGGCGAGGAGCTGGAGGAGGGAGAGTCGGATCGGACCTCTTCGACCGGCGACTCCGATGCGGTCGGCGATTCCGACGACTCGGACGACTCCGAAGCGGACGGCTCCGGCGAGGGCGAGTCCGCCGATTCCGAGGGCGACCGTGAGTCCGAGGAGGTCCCCGCTTAGGAGCGTCCGCGCCCCGCGCGAGGACTACGTAGGAGCCGATGGCTACCCAGCAGGACATCAAGAACCGGATCAGTTCGGTCAAGAACATCCGCAAGATCACTCGCGCGATGGAGATGGTCGCGGCCGCACGGTTGCGCAAGGCCGAGGAGCGGATCGAGGAGATGCGCCCCTACGCCCAGGCGATCCGGAAGATGACCCAGCAGACCGCCGACGCGGCCGGCGTCGGCGCCGGCAGCCGGGTGCCGTTGCTGCAAAAGCGGGAGCAGGTCAAGCGGGTCGGGGTCCTGGTGGTCACCGGAGACCGCGGTCTCGCCGGCTCGTTCAACAGCCAGATCGTCCGCGCCGGCATCGACCAGAAACGCGAGATCGAGAGCGAGGGTGCCAAAGCCGTCTTCTACGCCGTCGGCAAGCGCGGCAACTCGAGCCTGAGCTTCCGCAATCAGCAGGTCGCGGAAGCGTTCACGGGCTTCACCGACAAGCCCTCGTTCGCCGACGCCCGTGAGATCGGCGATGCGCTCACCTCCGCCTACATGGACGAGGAGCTCGATCGGGTCGAGCTGATCTACAACCGGTACGTCTCGCCCCTGACTCAATACGTCCGCCGCCACCGCTTGCTGCCGCTGCAGGAGGCCGAGGTCTTCGGCGAGGGCGTCCCTGATGAGAAGGTCGAGGGCGACGACGATCTGATCGAGGCCCACAACCGCGCCGAGTGGGTCTACGAGCCCGAGCCCGAGCAGGCGTTGCAGATGCTGTTCAGCGAATACGTCGATCTCTCCGTCTACCGGGCTTTGCTCGAGTCGACCGCCTCCGAGCACGGCTCGCGGATGACCGCGATGCGGTCGGCATCGGAGAACGCCGAGGAGATGATCGAGGACCTCAGCCTCGAGGCCAACCGTGCCCGCCAGGACGAGATCACCCAGGAGATCCTCGAGGTGGTCAGCGGCGCCGAGGCTTTGAGCGGCTAGAAGGCCGGGAGTGGAACCAACCAGATGACGAGCTTTCCAAACTCACACCCCACCGAAACACCAAGGAGCTGAGATGTCCGAGAACGATTCGAGCCAAACCGAGAACGAGAACAGCGAGGCCGACGAGGAGGCCGCCGACGAGCAGGGTGGCTCTGAGCAGGAGGCTTCGAGTGAGGGCGCCTCCGAGCAGGCCGAGGCGTCCTCCAACGGCTCGGGCGAGGAGGAGAACATCGGCACGATCGAGTCGATCACCGGCGTCGTCGTCGACGTGGTCTTCCCAGACCAGCTTCCGGAGATCTATTCCGCACTCGAGATCACGGTCGGTGGCGACGATGAGGAACGGGACGAGATCAAGCTGACGCTGGAGGTCCAGCAGCACCAGGGCGATGATCGCATCCGCGCGGTCGCGATGGACTCCACCGACGGCCTCAAGCGCGGCGACGAGGTCGTAGACACCGGCTCGGCGATCACCGTGCCGGTCGGCAAGCCGACCCTCGGCCGGATGTTCAACGTCCTCGGCGAGGTGATCGACGAGATGGACCCGGTCGAGGGCGAGGACAACTGGCCGATCCATCGCGACGCGCCCGAGGTCGCCAGCCTCACCCCGAGCCAGGAGATGCTCGAGACCGGGATCAAGGTGATCGACGTGCTCGCTCCCTACTCCAAGGGCGGCAAGGTCGGCCTCTTCGGCGGCGCCGGAGTCGGCAAGACCGTCCTCATCCAGGAGTTGATCCGCTCGATCGCCGAGGAGCACGAGGGCCTCTCGGCCTTCTGCGGGGTTGGCGAGCGCACCCGCGAGGGCAACGACCTCTACGTCGAGATGGAGGAGTCCGGCGTGCTCGACAAGACGATGCTGGTATTCGGCCAGATGAACGAGCCTCCCGGCGCTCGCCTGCGGGTGGCCCTTACCGGCCTGACCATGGCTGAGTACTTCCGTGAGCAGGGCGGCCAGGACGTGCTCCTGTTCATCGACAACATCTTCCGCTTCGTCCAGGCGGGCTCGGAGGTCTCCGCGCTGCTCGGCCGGATGCCCTCGGCGGTCGGCTATCAGCCGACGCTGCAGACCGAGATGGGCCAGCTCCAGGAGCGGATCACCTCGACCGACCAGGGATCGGTCACCTCGATCCAGGCCGTCTACGTCCCCGCCGATGACTTCACCGACCCGGCCCCGGCGTCGGTGTTCGCACACCTCAACGCGACCACCGCGCTTTCCCGGGAAATCTCGGAGAAGGGCATCTATCCGGCGGTCGACCCGCTCGACTCGAGCTCGACCATCCTCAAGCCGAGCGTCGTCGGCGAGGACCACTACAACACGGCGACCGACGTCCAGGAGGTGCTGCAGAAGTACAAGGAGCTGCAGGACATCATCGCCATCCTCGGCATCGACGAGCTCTCCGATGAGGACAAGCTGACGGTCAACCGGGCGCGCAAGGTCGAGCGCTTCCTCTCGCAGCCGTTCTTCGTCGCCGAGCAGTTCACCGGCACCCCGGGCGAGTACGTCCCCGTCACCGAGGCGGTTGAGAGCCTGCGCAGCATCGTCGACGGCGACCACGACGACGTTCCCGAGAGCGCCTTCTACATGAAGGGCTCGATCGAGCAGGTGCTCGACGATGGCAAGGGCAAGGGCGAGGATGAGACCGCCGGTGCCGACAACGAAGCTGCCGAGCAGGAGGAGAAGAAGGAGAAGGAATCCGAGAAGGAGGGGGCGGCGGCCTAGCGGCCCCCGCCCACGGACGACGGATCTTCGATGGCTGAGCAATCACACAAGCTCGAGGCGGAGGTGCTCACCCCCGACGGCGCCATCTACGAGGGCGAGCTGTATCAGGTGTCGGTGCGCACGGTGGCCGGCGAGATCGGTATCCGCGCTCGCCACGTGCCGATGCTGGCGCGGATCGTGCCCCACGAGTTGCGGCTGTTCGAGTCCGAGTCGGACTTCTCCAATGGCAAGCCCAAGAGCTTCGCCGCCGCCGAAGGCTGGCTCGAGGTGTTCGCCAATCGGGTCGTGGTCCTGGTGGGCGAGGCTCACGAGGCCGGCGAGATCGACGCCTCGGCGCAGAAGGAGAAGGTCTCCGAGGCTGAGCAGGCGCTCGAGGAGGCCGAGGAGGACTCCGCCGCGGAGGAGACCGCGCAGCGGGATCTCGATCGGGCCAAGGCGTTTTTGGAGATGGCCGAGTAGGTAGTCGATCGCGGGCGTTGCCGGTGAGGGTCCCTCGCGCGGGTCCTGTCGCCCGGCGCTTTTGGCGTAGGTTTCCGGCGCGCGGGTCCTGTCGCCGGTGAGGGAGGCCGGCACTGCGGCAGGCCGATTCACCGACCTCCCTCACCCGCGCCACCCGCGCGTCACGTCGCTGGCAGCCGGGACGCAGGTGGCGACTCTTGGGAAGCTGCGATCCGGAACTTCGTGGGCGGTCGGGGGTTCTTGAGCGTGCGGAGCCATGGGATTTTCGGATACAACGAGCTCGACGGGAGTAGCGATGAGTGGAACGAGTGGACGGAGACGGTGGGCGCGGGCTGGCGGGGCGGTCGCCGCCCTGGGTGCGGGGATGGCGTTGGCGATCGCTCCGGCGGGCGCGCAGGCCGCTTGCGCCGGGCCCGCGGAGGGGCAGGAGCGAGAGTTCTACCGTGACTCGCTGGAGCGGGCGGACGGCGCGATCACGGGGAAAGTGGTGCGGAAGCAGTGGGTCGAGGCCGGAGATCCCGATGACGCCGGTCAGCCTCCCCCAAGCGTTGTCGTCACCTACCGGGTCGGCCGCGCATACAAGAAGAAGGATCGCTTGGTGGCTGGAACCCGCCTGAAGATTCTCGGTGGCAACTCCAGCGAGGCCTTCAATCCTCGCGTCGGCTCCAGGGGTGGGGTCCTGCTCTATCGGAGCAAGGGCGAATGGACCGCAAGCGCCTGCTCGACCATTAGCAAGCGCGACCTGCGGCGCGCGGACCGGGACCTGAGGCGCGGCCGGTAGCCGCTGCTTTCCGAGCCGAGTTGTGGCGCTATGGCTACCGAGACCGCGACTATCAGGGTCCCGCGCGAGACGCGCGACCGGCTCGCGTGGCAGGCGAGCGCTCTGGGGATCTCGTTGTCAGCGCTGCTCTCCCGGATCGCGCAGGAGCAGGCTCGCGAAGCTGCGTTCCGCTCCGAGCGCGAGGCGACGCGGGCCGACGCTCGATCCGCTGCTGTCGCGGCTGAAGAGCAGGGCTGGGACCGCGCCGCAGGTGATGGAATCAAGTGAGCCGACCGAGCCTCGCCGGGGTCAGATCTGTTGGTTGCGCTTGGTGCCGGGGAGCCGGATAAGACCCGACCGGCCGTGGTCGTCTCCTCGGATTCGATCTTGACCGGCGCCGAGCGAGCTGGTCGTGGTCGTGCCGCTTTCGAGTGCGCGCGGCGGCTCCGCCCTCCGGCCACATGTGTCTCCCGGCGAAGGCATTGATAAGCCAAGCGTCGCCATAGTGCGGGGGTTCGCGCGGTAGCCCGATCGCGGCTTCAGCGGCAATCGGCCGAGCCCATCCCGAGACGCTCGTGGGGATCGACCGCTCACTGGCGTGGATGCTCGAGATTGGGGCGCGCTCAGCGCCGAAGCAGAGGTCCAATCCCCACCGGTGGGCACCCGCGGAGGTGCCAGCGCCCGCCCTTGAAGCGAGCCCTTCCCTTGCACTCGAACCTGGGCAGATCGCCGAGGCGGCCCCGTCCGCGCCAGATGCATGCCAGGGGGACGTTGAGTTTCCGCTCGCAGCGGTAGCCGCCGGTCGGGAACCCGAGGTCCTGAATCTCCTCGACGAGCCGGGGCAGGCGTGGATCCGCGGGGGGGCGGGCCGAGGGAAACGCGACGAAGCCCCGGTGGAGACGGCAGGTGGGACAGCCCATCGTGCCGCGGAAGCTCCGAACCCGCATGAAGCCCGAGCGGAGCATGCGGGTGCGGTGGGATCGCCGCCACTTGCGGTACTGCGGCGCTACCCCGCGTGCATCCTGACCGATGACCAGGTTGACGAAGAAGGTCCCCGGCCGGTCCACCGAGATCACGCCAGTCTTGATCGCCGGGCAGGGGCTCTGGTGAGCGCTCCGGACCCGGGTGCAGGTGAACCCGTTGGCGACGGCCACATCTCCCGGCTGCTCCACCAGTCGCTTGGTCTGCTCGGTGCCGCGGCGGTGCTTGGAGGCGACGATCCAGTAGTGGGCGCGGGTGGGGTAGGGCAGATGTCCGTTGGCGACCGTCGGTCGGGCTTCGACGACGAGCTGATCGCCGCGCTTGGCATCCTCGATCCGCTGCGAGTAGACGACCCGCTCCCGGAAGCTCTGACCGTGGGCGGCGACCGGGGGCCGTGCGACCAGCGGCCGGCGGCTGAGGTTGCTCCGGCGGGGCCTCTGAGCCGCTTCGGAGGGATAGACAATTGCGGTTAGCTGGGAGCGACCCTGGCGAATGCGCTTGCGGTCATCGCTGGTTCCGACCACCACTCGCTGGCCCTTGCGGGCTTGCGGGTGGTAGGCGGTCACCAGTAGGTTGAGGTGGCAGCTGGTGCAGAAGCTCTTGACTCTCTCATCGATTCGTGCGGTCGAGAAGCCGAGTTGTTGGACGCAGTGGCGGGTCCGCCGCCCAGCCTTCTCGGTGCACGTGAACCGCTTCGGCGGGCCGACCGGGATCGAGCGCGTCGAAGTCGAGCGCGCGGAGCGGCTGACGACGAGTCGAGCGGTGAACCGCGGATTGAAGTCGTAGTAGCGCCCGACGCAGGGCTGGCCGCGTCCCGGATGGTTGGGGTTGGGACGGATGCAGATCGTTAGCTCGACGTCGGAGGCTCCCTCGATCGCCCCGCCCACGGGCAGCTCGCCAAGCCTCGCGGGTCCGAGGCTCAGCACAGAGCGCGTCTTCTGCCCCGGCTTTCTGGTGATCGGGATCGTCTTGACCTGATCGGCATAGGAGCCGGAGCTGGAGGCGGTTCGAACGTCGCTGACGCCTTCTGCGAATGCGGGTTGACCGAAGGCCAGCAGGCAGAGCCCGATCGTTAGAACCAACCCCGCGAAACTGAGCCTCGAACCTTCCACCCGGTTGGGATCATCTCACACCGCTCGCTCGGTGGGACTGTCTTGAGGGGGGTGGACGTCCCGGCTGCTC
>JBPCOO010000036.1:0-7891 GCA_051000155.1 Solirubrobacterales bacterium
GGTGGTGCTCGGCGTGGTAGTTCATGTAGTAGGGGGCGAGGAGGGCCCGTTCGAGCGGATTGCTGTGGATCGTGATCAGCCGGTTGGAGTTGGTCTCGGTTTCAGGCCCGGTGATCGCGTGCTCGGAGAAGTTGCGCACGAGATGGCTGAGCGCGGTCAGGGTGGCGAGCGGCGCCAGCCACAGCGCCGGATACACCCACCAGGAGAAGGCCAGCGTCAGCCCGGCGAACAGCACCAGTTGGGTGATCGCCAGCGCGGCGAAGTCGCGTTTGACCGCTTCGCGCTCGGGCCGGCCGGTTTCGTGCTTCTCGCCGAGCAACACCATCACCGCATATCCACCGAGCAGACCCTTGACGAAGTAGGAGATCAAGCCGAGGCGGCTGTCCTTGGGCGGCGCGCTCGAGTGGAGAATGTGATCGGGGTCCTGCGGCATTCCGAGCAGCCGATGGTGGGCCAGGTGCCGGGCCTGGGCAGCAGCGAACGGGGAGCCGACCGGCGCGGCGCAGAGCCAGGTTCCGAGCAGCTCGTTCAGCTTGCGGGAGCCGACGAACTTGCGGTGGACGCACTCGTGCTCGCAGTTGAGCAACGCCTGCTGACGCGAGGAGACCAAAACGAAGGCGAGCGCGAAGGTGTACCAGGCGGGCGCCGCCCAGAAGATCGCGATGCCGCCGATCGCCACAATCCAGGCGAGCCCGAGGTAGGCGAGGTTGAAGGCGATCAGGCCGCGGTCGACCTCGATCAGATCACTGGCATCGGCGACCAGGCCGCGAACCTGTCCGTTGGTCTTGGCCGGATCCCCGGTGGTTGCCCGTTGCCCTGCAGTTGCAGTCTCCATAGGGCGGAAGATAGCTGCCCGCCGTGGTTTTTCAAAGGGTGAAGCTCGATTCGGGTATCTCTCGGGGATCCCGCCCGGCATCCCTCCTATTTCACCGTCAGCGTCTGCTGCATCCCCTCGGAGCGGTGGTTGGCGACATCGCAGAAGTAGGTGTAGGTCCCGGGCTCCAGCTCGACGTCGGTGACAGTGGATTGTCCTGAGATCACCTCGGTGCCGCCAAGCGCTTCGCCGGCATCGTTCTCGATTATCACGTCGTGACCGAGCGACGCCTCGTTGGTGAACATGATCTCGACCACGCCCGCCTTGGTATCCAGATCACCGGTTTCGTAGTCGAGGTTTCCACTGGGGTCGGCGACGATCTCGACCGTGCCGCCCTTGCCCGGATTGGGACCCGCCGCGGCCGTGGTGGTCTCGTCGGTGCTCAGCGGGGACTCGGGGATGGTGCCCGAGAGGCTCTCCTCCTCGTCTCCACAGGAAGCGAGGGCGAATGTGGCAAGCGCAAGCGCGGCGAGGGTCAGGATCAGCTTCCGGGTCATGGGTGTCCTCCAGGTGCGGGGTCGGGCTTCATGAATCTATCGCGTCCGCTCCCGACCGGGCCCCGGCCGGGGATCGAGGACGTCGCTCGGTCAGGGCTCCGCCTCCGGGCGGCGATAACTCGCGCCCCGTTCATCTACCTCATCTACCCTCGAAGACGACCTTCTCGCCAGCGAAGAATGCCTGGACGCCGTTCCGGAGATCCTCGGTGTCCATGCTGTCGGCGATCCCGTGGCGCTCGAGCTGAAGGTGATCGGCGAGGCTGTTGTCGAGGCTCTGCCAGACCAGCGATTTGGCCAGGCGAACGTAGTGGGGAGCCATCGCGGCCAGCTTCCTCGCCTTCTCCAGCGCACGGTCGCCGAGCTCCTCGGCGGCGACGACCTCGGAGACGAGCCCCCGCTCGAGCGCCTCGCCGGCCGGCAGGTTGGGATCATCCAGCAGTAGCTCCGCCGCCTTCGCCGGGCCGATCACGCGTGGGAGGAAGTAGGTCATTCCGCCATCCGGCGAGGCGCCGATGCGGCCGTAGGCGCAGGCGAAGAAGGCACTTTCGGAGGCGATTCGGAAGTCGCACATCAGCGCCAGCGAGAATCCGGCCCCGGCTGCGGGACCGTTGACGGCGGCGATCACCGGATAGGGGATTCGCTTGAAGTCAACGATCGCCTGATGGAGAACATCGGCACCGTGGCGGACGCCCTGGGAGAGGTCCTGCTCGGGCTCCTCCAATCCTTTCCGGAACCAGTTGACGTCGCCACCGGCGGAGAAGGCGTTGCCGGCACCGGTGACGATCAGGGCGCGGTAGGGAGCGCGGTCGGCGAGCCACTGGGAAACGGTCATCAGCTCGCCGATCATCTGCGGGTTCATGCCGTTGAGCGAGTCGGGGCGGTCGAGCGTCATCGTCCCGATCGAGCCGTCGGATTCGATCTTTATCGTCTCCAGGTCCGGGGGCTGGATGTCGTCGCTCATAGCTCGCTCCTCGCTGCGGCCGCTCGACCGCGGCAGTTGACTGGTCGGTCAGCCAGGACTATATGCGCCGTCGCGCGAGCCAGCCCGCAGCGTCTGCTCGCGCCGGTTGGCCCCCGCCCCCCTCGACCCGGCCCGCCGCGGTCCTACCCTTAGGAGCGTGGCATCGAAGCGACGCAACGGCACCGGCGGTAGCGCCCGTGGTCCCAAGCGCAAGCCGGTGCCCGACGCCGACATCGCCGAGCAGCGCAAGCGGCTCCCCGACGCCCCCGGCGTCTACATCTTCACCGAGGCCGACGGCCGCGTGGTCTACGTCGGCAAGTCCACCTCGATCCGAAAGCGGGTCGCATCCCACTTCGGCGCCGGCTCCCAGCTCGGGGTCCTCGCCGACGAGATCGCCCAGATCGACTTCCTCGTGACCGAGTCGGAGGCCGAAGCGCTGATCGCCGAGCAGCAGTTCATCAAGCGCCACCGGCCGGTGCTCAACGTCAAGCTCCGCGATGACAAGTCCTATCCCTACATCGCGATCAGCCTCGATGAGGAGTTCCCGCGGGTTTACTTCACCCGCGAGCGCCACCGTTCCGACCGCGCCTACTTCGGCCCCTACGCTTCGGCCCGTCGCGTCCGCGAGACGCTCGAGTTGCTCGGCAAGCTGTTCCAGTACCGCACCTGCGACGGAGCCGAGCCCGGCCGTCGCTCCGGCGTCCCCTGCCTCGACTTCTACATCAAACGCTGCGGCGCGCCCTGCGTGGGCTACATCCAGCGTGAGGAGTACATGCGCAACATCGAGGCGATCCAGCGCTTTCTCAGCGGCCGCTACCGCGAGGTCGAACGGGGCCTCGAGGAGAAGATGGACGCGGCAGCCTCCGCGCAGGCCTACGAGCGGGCGGCGCTGTTCCGCGATCGGCTGGAGGCGGTGCGCTCGCTGATGGAGCGGCAGAAGGTCGCAGGCGAGGGGATCGGGACCGCCGATCTGATCGGGGTAGCCCTCGACGGCACCGACGCCAACGCCCAGGTCTTCCAGGTTCGAGACGGGGTCCTGGCCGAGCGCCAGGGCTTCTACCTGGACAACGCCGGCGAGCGGGACGCGACCGAGGTCGCCGAGCAGTTCGTCGCCCAGTACTACTCGGCCTCCCCGGCGGTGCCGCCGTTGGTGGTCGTCGGCCCCGAGCTGGCCGATCGCACCGGGCTGCTGGCCGAGGCGCTCGGCGAGCGGCGGGGGAGCCGGGTCGAGGTGCGGGCCGCCGAACGGGGGGACAAGCGAAGGCTTCGCGAGCTCGCCGAGCGCAACGCGCGCCTCGCCCTGGCCCAGGACCGGCTGCGGCAGGAGCGCAAGCGCGAGCAGCGGACCGAGGCGCTGGCGGAGCTTGGCGAGGCGCTCGGCACCGACGGGCCGCCGTTCCGGATCGAGGGCTACGACATCTCCAACATCGGCGCCGAGCACACCACCGCCTCGATGGTCGTGTTCGAGGGCGGCGCGCCGAAGAAGTCCGACTATCGCCGGTTCAACATCCGCGGTAGGGAGGAGGAGGGCCTGCGGGGACCCGATGATTTCGCCTCGATGAATGAGGTCCTCTCGCGGCGGCTGGCCCGATACCTCGACCACTCCCAGCGATCCCCCCACGATCCCAAGCTCGACCGGAGCTTCGGCGCGCTGCCGACGTTGGTGGTGATCGACGGTGGCAAGGGGCAGCTCTCGGCCGGGATCGAGGCGCTGCAACCGTTCGTCGATCGCGGCGTCACCGTGGTTTCGCTGGCGAAGCGGCTCGAGGAGGTGTTCGTCCCCGGTCGCGCGGCGCCGCTGCCGATCCTGGCAGACACGCGAGCCTCGAAGCTGCTTCAGCGGATTCGCGACGAGTCCCACCGGTTCGCGCTCGACGGCCACCGGCGCCGGCGAAGCAAGGCGATGACTGGATCGGTGCTCGACGGCCTCCCGGGAGTGGGCCCCGCCCGCAAGCGCGCCCTGCTGGGACACTTCGGCTCGCCCGAACGCCTGATCGAGGCCAGCCGCGAGGAGCTGGAGGCGGTTCCGGGGATTCCGGGGAAGTTGGCCCGAGACATCCATCGCCGTCTGAACAAAGCCGGCTGACGCCCTCCGAAGCCGCCGCCCACGCGCCGGTCCTCGCCCCACAGGTAAGTTTCGGCGGAACCGTCTCGGGAGGCCGCTTGACCCCGCGCTTTCTTGCCCCAGGGGTAAGTTTCGGCGGGCTGAGCAGGGTCGTCGGGATGTTTCCGATGTTTGGGTATCCCCGCTCGACCCCGCTTCCGCATAATCAACCGCCATGTCCTCCCCGGTGATCAGCGTTCGCGGCCTGCGAAAAGCCTACGGCTCCGGTGCTACCGCGCACCAGGCCGTTGGTGGCATCGATCTCGAGATCAATCGCGGCGAGATCTTTGCCTTCCTCGGGCCCAACGGTGCCGGCAAGACGACCACGGTCGAGATCCTCGAGGGCTACCGCGACCGCGACGCCGGTGAGACGGAGGTGCTCGGGATCGACCCGGCCGACGGCGATTCCCGCTGGCGCAGTCGCATCGGCATCGTCCTGCAGGAGTGCAGGATGGAGCCGAAGCTGACGGTGCGGGAGACGCTCGAGCTGTACGCGGGGCTGTACCAACGTCCGCGGGAGATCGACGAGACGATCGAACTGGTCGGCCTGGGGGAGAAGGCCAACGACCGTGCCGAGAGTCTCTCGGGGGGCCAGCAGCGCCGGCTCGACGTCGCCGTCGCCCTGATCGGCGATGCCGAGCTGCTGTTCCTGGATGAGCCGACCACGGGCTTCGATCCGGGCGCCCGGCGGCAGGCCTGGGAGGTGATCGCCGGGCTGCGCGACCTCGGCAAGACGATCTTCCTCACCACTCATTACATGGACGAGGCCCAGGCGCTCGCCGATCGCGTCGCGGTGATCGCCGACGGGGCGATCGTCGCCCAGGGCACGCCCGACGATCTCGGCGGACGAGCCACCGCGGCGACCGAGATTCGCTTCGCCCGACCGGTCGGCGTCGAGCCGAGCGAGCTTCCCACCGTGGTCGGCTCGGAGTGGTCGAGCGCCGGCGCCGGCCTCGTCCGGGCCAACACCGTCGAGCCGACCGAGCTGCTCCACCGGCTCACCGGGTGGGCGCTCGGGCGTGGGGTCGAGCTGCGCTCGCTCGAGGTCAGCCGACCGAGTCTCGAGGACATCTACCTGGAGCTGACCGCGGCCGAGGGCCGCGAGGGCGCCAGGCACGCCGGCGGGGATCATGGCCGCACCGACGCCGGCGAGCGCGTCGGGGAGCGCGGCCGGACCGACGCGGGCGAGCGCGTCGGGGAGCGGTCCCGATGAGCGCTCTCCGCATGGCAACGCATCAGTTCCGCTATGACCAGCGGATCTTCTGGCGTACCCCCGCCGCCGTCTTCTTCACGGTGATGCTGCCGGTGATCTTCTTGCTGATCTTCGCCTCGATCTTCGGCAACGAGCAACTCCCACCACCGCTCAGCATCAGCACCTCCGTCTATTACGTCCCGGGGATCATCACTCTGGCGATCGTCTCGGCCACGCTCGTCGCCAATGCCATGCGGGTGGTCGAGGCACGCGAGAGCGGCCGGCTCAAACGCCTTCGCAGCACCCCGATGGAGCCCTCCACCTACATCCTCGCCCGGATCGGCCAATCGCTGGTGCTCTCGATCCTGATGTTGGTATTCGTCAGCTTGATCGGACGCATCCTCTACGACGTCCCGATCCCGACCACCACCATCCCGGCGTTGCTAGTGACCGTTGCCGTCGGCACCTTCGCCTTCAGCGCGATGGGCTTTGCGTTGACGGCCGTCATCCCCAATGAGGACGCGGCCCCGGCGATCACCAACGCCACCGTCCTGCCGCTCTACTTTCTCTCCGGCGTCTTCATCCCCGAGACCGAGCTCCCCGACGGAGTCCTCGCCTTCGCCGATATCTTCCCGATCCGCCATTTCTTCCAGGCGTTCCTCGAGGCTTACAACCCGAACACGGTCGGCGCCGGCTTCGACTGGGGCAACCTGGCAATCGTCGTCGCCTGGGGCCTGGTGGCGATGGCCATAGCGCTGAAGACCTTCCGCTGGGCGCCCAAGGAGGGTTAGCTCCGCTCGCCTCCCGCGTCACGCGAGGGGGTTGAATCGCCTCTCAGCGGGGTATTCGGGACCGGGCCACGGATCGCGGTGGGCTTCGTTAGCGTCCCCTTCCGGCCCGCCTCAGCCGGGTCCGTTTCCCTTCGAACCACAGGAGCAGCAACAACGCATGGCAGTCAAGGTTGGAATCAACGGCTTCGGCAGGATCGGTCGCAACCTCTTTCGCGCGGCCAAGGAGTCGGGAGCCGACATCGAGGTGGTGGCGATCAACGACCTCGCCGACGCCGCGAGCCTCGCCCACTTGCTCAAGTACGACTCGATCCTCGGTCGCTTCCCCGGGGAGATAAGCGCCACCGACGAGGGCATCTCGCTCGAGGGCGGCACGATCAAGGTCCTGGGCGAGCGCGATCCCTCCGATCTGCCCTGGGGAGACCTCGGCGTCGACGTCGTGATCGAGTCCACCGGCCTGTTCACCAAGCGCGACGACGCCCAAAAGCACATCGACGCGGGCGCGAAGAAGGTGATCATCTCGGCTCCGGCGACCGATCCGGACGTGACCGTCGCCCTCGGTGTCAACTTCGATGACTACGACCCCGACTCCCACCACATCATCTCCAACGCCTCCTGCACCACCAACTGCCTGGCGCCGTTCGCGAAGGTGATCCACGACTCGGTCGGGCTCGAGCACGGCCTGATGACGACGATCCACGCCTACACCTCCGATCAGAACCTTCAGGACATGCCCCACAAGGATCCACGCCGGGCTCGGGCGGCCGCGCTCAACCTGATCCCGACCACCACCGGCGCCGCCAAGGCGGTCGGCCTGGTGCTGCCCGAGCTCAACGGCAAGCTCAACGGCTTCGCCGTGCGGGCGCCGGTGGCGACCGGCTCGCTGGTCGACCTCACCGCCAGGGTCAGCAAGGAGACCAGCGCCGAGGAGATCAACTCGGCGATGGAGGAGGCGGCGAGCGGGCCGATGGAGGGCATCCTCGCCTACACCACCGATCCGATCGTCAGCACCGACATCGTCGGCGACCCGCACAGTTCGATCTTCGACGCCCCCCAGACGATGGTGATGGAGGGGACGATGGTCAAGGCGGTGAGCTGGTACGACAACGAGTGGGGCTACTCCAACCCCTGCGTCGAGCTCGCCGGCAAGGTCCTCGAAGCGGGCCGGGGAGGCCTCGGGTTTGATTTTCGAGAAGGCATCCGTACGCGACGCTCCGGTAAAGGGCCGGCGCGTCCTCGTCCGCGTCGACTTCAACGTCCCGCTGAAGGACGGCGAGGTCGTCGACGACACCCGCATCCGGGCGGCGCTGCCGACCCTGGAACTGCTGCGTGAGCGTGGCGCCGCGCTGGTCCTCGCCTCCCACCTCGTGCGGCCCGATGGCAAGCGGGTGCCGGAGCTGTCGATGAAGCCGGTCGGCGAGCGGTTGGCCGAGCTGCTCGGGGTCAACGTGACCCTCTCGCCGGCGGTGATCGGG
>JBPCOO010000040.1:0-4943 GCA_051000155.1 Solirubrobacterales bacterium
TTGAAGTCGACCAGGATCAGGCCGGTCGAGACCACCAGGATGACCCCGCTCAGAAGCGGTGGCGTGCTGGCGCCGATGATCAGCAGGAAGATGCTGATCCCGACCGCCGCGAAGATCGCGTAGGTGAGCGGCCGCATCCATGCCTTCAGGTCCTTGCTGAGGGCGAAGCCGAGCGCGCCGGCGCCGACCGTGCAGAGAGCGGTTCCGCCGGCGGCGAGGGTGACCACGTCAGGGTCGACGGTGAGTAGCTGATTAATGGCCGGAGCGATGCCGAGGCCGATCAGGAGCGCGATCGCATACAGCCAAGTGATCCCTACCATCCCCACCCGGAGGCGATCGACGAAGTTCGCGACCATCAACATGCCGAAGCCGGCGAAGAAACAGCCGAGCGCCGCGCCCTGGGAGAGGTCCTGGCCAATCCAGGTGCCGAGGGCGGCGAAGCCGAGGGCGACCGCGACCAGGAACATCACCTGACCTAGCAGGGTGGCGGTGTCGGTCCGCTCCTCGGAGGCAACGCGCGCGCCGCCGAGCTGCTCTTCCAAGGTCACCTCATCCGCCATCTTCGGTGGGCCCTCCTGTTGGTGCCGTTGGTCGTCCGATCCGGTTCGTCCCGGTCGATGATTCTACGACAGCGCCGCGGCGAGCCCTACCTGCGGTGAGATCGTCCGGGAGGATCCAGCGCGGCAGCCGGCCAACCAGCCACCGCAGCAGGCGCTTCTCCGGCCGCCTACACTTGCCCGCGCGTGGTGAGGGTGAGACGACAGGTCATGGGGGCGCTGGCGGCGGCAATTGCCCTGACCGCCCTTGCGAGCGCCGGCCCGACTGCCGCCGCCGAGCGCGAGGCAAGTCCCCTCAACCACGTCGAGGGCCACATCCCGATCCGGCCGGACAAGAAGCTCAACGCCACCATCCGCTGGACCAAGCTCGGCATCCCCCACATCCGCTCGCGATCGGTCGAGGGCGTCTCCGCCGGGTACGGATACGCCTACGCCTCCCAGAACATCTGCACGATCGCGGCCGAGTACGTCACCGTCAGCGCCAAGCGATCGAAGTTCTTCGGTCCCGACGAGGAGTGGTTTTTCAGCGGCAACGGCTCCACCTACAAGAACGTTGACGCCGACTTCTACTTCAAGTGGGTGAACGACCAGAACTCGGTCCGCAAGCTGCTCACCCAAAAGCCGCCGCTGGGGCCCAAGCGCGGGGTCCGCGAGGGGGTCAAGGGCTACGTCCGCGGCTACAACCACTACCTGAAGAAGACGGGCGTGGAGAACATCCCCGACCCGGCCTGCCGGGGCGAGGAGTGGGTGAAAAAGATCAACCAGCGCGACGTCTACCGCCGCTTCTACCAGCTCGGCATCCTGGCCTCATCCGGCGCCGTCATCAACGGCATCTCCACCGCCGAGCCGGTTTCCCCGGCCGCTGCCCAGACGGCCGAGGCGAAGCAAACGCGGATGCTCGACGACGGCGAGGCGCTCGAACGCCTGCAGCCCGATGTCGGCTCCAACGCCTACGGCTTCGGCAAGGAGCTGACCGCCAACGGCAAGGGGCTCGTCCTCGGCAACCCGCACTTCCCCTGGGACGGCTCCGAACGGCTGTTCCAGGCGCAACTCCAGATCCCCGGCAAGCTCAACGTCGAGGGCGCCTCGCTCGGCGGCGTCCCCCTGATCCTGATCGGCGCGACCAAGGGGCTCGCCTGGTCCCACACGGTTGCCACCGCCTGGCGCTTCACCCCGTTCAAGCTCACCCTGCCCCCCGGTGATCCTTACTCCTACATCGTCGACGGCGAGGTCAAGCCGATGGAAAAGCGCACGGTCTCGATCCCAGTCCTCAACGATGACGGCTCGATCAGCCGCCGCAGCCGCGACATCTACTCGACCGAGTACGGGCCGATGATCACCGACCTGGTCGGTATTCCCTTGCCGTGGACCGAGGGGACCGGCTTCGCCCTGCGCGACGTCAACGCGACCAACTTCCGCTACCTCAACCACTTCTTCGAGAACAACTACGCCCAGTCGGTGCGCGAGTACGACCAGATCCAGCGCAAGTTCCAGGGACTGCCTTGGGTCAACTCGATCGCCGCCGACTCCACCGGGGAGACCTACTACGCGATGCAGGGTTCGATCCCCAACGTCCCCGACGAGCTCGCTGCCCGCTGCAACGTCGGTCAGCCGGTCTTCGAGGTCCTCGGCCTGCCGATCCTCGACGGCGCCCGCTCCGACTGCAACTGGGAGGAGGATCCGACCGCAGTCGCCCCGGGGACCTTCCCCGCCGACGAGGTCCCCTCGATGTTCCGCGACGACTACGTCCACAACGGCAACGACAGCCACTGGCTGACCAACCCCTCCGAGCCGCTCGAGGGCTTCAACCGAATCATCGGGATCGAGCGCGCCGAGCGCACCTTCCGCACCCGCCTGGGGCTGGTCCAGGTGGCCGATCGGATCGCCGGCACCGACGGACTGGAGGGCAACCGCTTCGACCGCGAGATCCTCCAGGACGTGATGGTCGGCAACCGCCAGTATCTCGGAGAGCTGTGGCGGGATGAGCTGGTGAGCTTCTGTGACCTCGCCCCCGGTGGAACCCTGCTCGGTTCCAGCGGTCCGGTGGACGTCAGCGAATCCTGCGACGTCTTGCGCAACTGGGACCTCCGCGACGATCTCGACTCGGCCGGCTCACCGTTGTTCCGGCGCTTCGCCTCCAACCTCCTCGGCAACTTCACCAGCCTGCCGACGGGACTCCAGGGCTCGACCTCGCCCGGCCAGCAATCGATCTTCACCACCCCCTACTCAAACTCCGATCCCGTCAACACCCCGCGCGGGCTCAACGTCGCCAACCCGCTGGTCGGCCAGGCGCTCGCCGACGCGGTCACCGACCTCGAAGGAGCCGGGATCCCGATCGACTCAGGTCTCCGGGGGGTCCAGTCGGACACCCGCGGCGGCGAGGAGATCCCGATCCACGGCGGTCCGGGGACACTCGGCGTCTTCAACGCAATCAACGTCCGCTGGGACCCCGAGACCGGCTACGACAATGTCCCCCACGGCTCCAGCTTCGTCATGGCGGCGCAGTTCACCGACTCGAAGTGCGGAGTCGAGCTTGGGACCTTCGTCACCTATGGCCAATCGGAGAACCAGACCTCCCCCCACGCCAACGACTACACCAAGCTCTTCAGCGACAAGCAGTGGCACCGGCCGCCGTTCTGCCGTGGCGAGGTCCGCAAGGCGACGCTACGGACCGAGAGGCTGCGCAACCTGGGTCCCCGTCCGGGCCGTCGCGAGCCGGGTCCGGGCGACCCGCCCGTCGGTCCCAACCCCTGAGGCCGGCTGGTCGGGAGCTACCCGCCGGTAAGGGTGGGGGCCAAGCCTACGTCCCCGCTCTACGATCCCCGGATGCGAATTCCCGAAATCCTCGCGCGGCCGGAGCCGTGCTTCTCGTTCGAGTTCTTCCCGCCCAAGACCGCCCGGGGCGAAGCCGACCTCCACTCCACGCTTGATCGCCTAAGCCCCCTCGAGCCCGACTTCGTCTCGGTCACCTACGGCGCCGCCGGCTCCACTCGCGAGGGGACGATCGAAACGTGCGAGCGGATCGTCACCGAAACCGGAATCGAGACGATGGCCCACCTGAGCTGCGTCGGGGAGACGATTCAGGGGATCGAATCGATCCTCGGCCGACTCGAGGGGATCGGAGTCGAGAACGTACTGGTCCTCCGCGGTGACCCCCCGGTCGGGGAGCCTAACTTCACCCCGCCCGAGGGAGGCCTCCGTTCCTCGCCGGAGCTTGCGGCCTACATCCGCGCCCGCGGAGAGCACTGGGGCATCGGTGGCTCGGCCTTCCCCGAGATCCATCCCGAGGCAGCCACCCCCGAGGCCGACATCGACTTCCTCGCCCGCAAGGTCGACGGAGGCGCCGAGTTCCTGATCACCCAGCTCTTCTTCGAGAACGAGATCTTCTTCGAATGGCTCGAGCGGGTCCGGGCGGCGGGCATCATCGTCCCCGTGATCGCCGGGCTGATGCCAATCATCAGCTACGAGCGGACCAAGCGCTTGTGCGAGGTGTGCGACGCAGGCTTCCCTTCGAAGCTGGAGGCGGATCTGCAGGCCCTCGACGGCGACGGCGATGCCGAGCGGGAGTTCGGGGTGGAGTTCGCGATCCGCCAGAGCCGCGAGCTGCTCGGCGGCGGCGCCTCGGGACTCCACTTCTACACCCTCAACCAGGCCCCGGCGACCGAGGCCGTCCTCGGCGAGCTCCGGCGCTAGGGTGAGTTGACGATGAGCGAATCGTTCCGCTTCGATGGCCACCGGGTCTCCTATGAGGTCTACGGGGCCGGTAATCGCGACCTGGTCCTGGCCCACGGCCTGCTGATGAACCGCGGCATGTATGCGCGGCTCGGGCCGGAGCTGGCGGCCCGCGGCAACCGCGTCATCTGCGTCGACCTGCTCGGCCACGGCGCCAGCGACAAGCCCGAGGACGTGAGCCTCTATTCGATGACCTCCTTCGCCGACCAAATCGCGGCGCTGCTGGACCACCGGGAGCTGGAGACCGCGGTCGTCGGCGGGACCTCCCTCGGGGCCAACGTCGGGGTGGAGTTCGGGGTTCGACACCCCGAGCGGGCGCGAGGACTCTTCCTCGAGATGCCGGTGCTCGACAATGCTCTCTCAGCGGCCGCGATCGCCTTCACCCCAGTGCTGGCGCTCTCCCAGCTCGGAGCCCCGGTGCTGCGAATCACCGCTGCGCTCGCCCGCATGATCCCGCGCAGCCACTACCTGGTTGACATCGGCCTCGATTGGATCCGCCGCGATCCCGATACGTCGGTCCGCGTCCTGCGAGGTCTGCTCCAGGGTCGGCTCTGCCCACCGGCGAGCGAGCGCTCGCAGATCACCGCGCCAACCTTGGTGATCGGCCATCTCAGCGATCCGATCCACCCCTTCAGCGATGCCGACGGCCTCGTC
>JBPCOO010000055.1:0-8376 GCA_051000155.1 Solirubrobacterales bacterium
GAACAGCTCATAGACCTCGTCGACGACCTCACCGATCCGCGCGTCCGGTCGGTCGACCTTGTTCACCACCAGGATCACCGGCAAGCGAGCCTCGAGCGCCTTGCGCAGGACGAAGCGGGTCTGCGGCAGCGGCCCCTCGGAAGCATCGACCAGCAGCAGCACCCCGTCGACCATGGTCAGCCCCCGCTCGACCTCGCCGCCGAAGTCGGCGTGGCCAGGGGTGTCGACGATGTTGAGCTTGACCCCTTCGTAGTGGAGCGCGGCGTTCTTGGCCAGGATCGTGATCCCCTTCTCCCGCTCGAGGTCCATCGAGTCCATCACCCGGTCGGCGACGTCCTGGTTGGCGCGAAAGGCACCGGACTGGTGCAGCATCGCGTCCACCAGGGTGGTCTTGCCGTGGTCGACGTGGGCGACGATCGCCAGGTTGCGGAGGTCGTCTCGGACTGTGGAAGGTTTCTGGGAGGGCTCCATGGGGAGCGGGGATGGTAGGGGCCAGGAGGTCGGTGGCCCGCCTACCCCTTCGGCGGCATCGGGATGAAGGTGCTGGTTTTCTCGATGTATTCGCGGTAGGCGGGACGGCGGTCGGCGATGTTCTTCTCGGTCATCGCCACGCCACTCACCTTGACCAGGAACACCGTCATCACCACCGGGCCGATCACGGTCCACCAAGCCGATCCCGACTCCAGCGCAATCAGCCAGATCCCGAACCACCCGAGCGCGTCGCCGAAGTAGTTGGGGTGACGGGTATACCGCCAGAGGCCGGAGCTGAGCACCTCATCGCCGGAATCGCGGTTGGCGAGGAAGCGCTGGAGCTGGAAGTCGCCGATCGACTCGAAGCAGAAGCCGACCAACCAGACGATCGCCCCGATCACAGCCAGCGCGCCGAGCGACGGCGGCGTCGGATCGGTCGCCGCTACCTGGACCGGCGCGGCCACGACCCAGGCGATCAACGCCTGCATGATGAACACCGTGAACAGGCTGCGGACGAAGAACGCCGGCTCGCCCGCCTTCTCCCGCATCTTCGCGTAGCGCTTGTCCTCGCCGTCGTGGCGCCAGGCGATGTAGCCGGCGAGCCGCAAGCCCCACACGGTGATCAAGATCGCGATCAGGAGGCTGCGGCCGCCCTCGCCCTCACCGACAATGTGCGCCGTCCAGGCGATCGCGATGAAGCTGAGCCCCCAGGCGATGTCAGCGAGCGAGGCATCCCTCATCGGCACGCTCACCGACCAGGTGCCGACCATCACGGCGAGGCCGGCGAGCAGGGTGAACATCTGTACTTCTAGGTCGAGCATGGTCTTCAGTCGCTCCGATCCCGCTCGTCCCGCTGAGCCTCGCCCCCGCCCAGGGAGGCGGGAACGCGCGGCTCGCGATCGGCGATCAGATCGAGGATCGCAGCATAGAAGTCGGCGTAGGTCCAATCCCGTGCGACCTCAAGCGCGGCCTCACGCAGCTCGCGGCGGCGGGCCGGGTCCGCCAGCAGGCCATCGACCGCGGAGCGGAGCAGCACCGGATCCTCCGGCGGCACCGTCAGCCCGGTGTTGCCGTCATCGATGTAATCGACGAGCGCATCGACGGCGGAGGCGACCACGGGGACGCCGGCCCCGACCGCGGACATCAACCTCACCTGCCCGGTGCTGGCCGCCGCCTCGCGGACGCTGATGACGTAGACGGCGGTTCCGAACAGGATCTGATCATGCCGGCTTCGGGGTACTTCGCAAAGAACCCGGGCGAAGCCATCACGGTTCAACCCCTCGACACGCTCGAGGTCGGCCTCCCCGCAGGCGACGGTCAGATCCCAGCCCCCGGCTCTGGCCGCGGCGAACACCGTTTCCCAATCGCAGTTGGCGCGACCCGAGGCGAACACGCCCTCGCCGCCCTCCACCTCCGGCAGCCTCGCTGGTACCTCCCTCACCAGCGCCCATGGGACGTAGGCCAGGCGCTCGTACTCCAACCCGTAGCGGCGTGCGTAGCGCTCCCGCTCGCGCAAGCTGAGGACGTGAGCCCGCCGCACCGCCCCGGTGAGCGCCGGGCGCACGATCAGCGCGAACCAACCGCGATAGGCAAGTCGGCGCAACGGCCGGCGCGGCCGCGGTCGATCGATCATCTCCAGCAACACCAGCCGCGGCGGTCCCGGGCGTAGCCGCTCGCAGACCGCGAAGGTGATGGTCCCGGGCGAGCCCTGGACGAGGGCAACCCGTTCGAACCCGCGGGCAACCCGGGCGATCAGCAGTCCCCTCAGGGGGCCGAGGCTCTCGGCTGCGGCTACCAGCCAACGCGGGAGCTGCCGACCGAGCTGGACGTCGACCCCGACTATCGGGGCGCCCAGCTTTTCGGCGTACCAATCCGTGGCCAGGACCGCTCCGGCGCGGGGTTGCCTCCGGCGCCCCTCGTCCGGGTGGGCACGATGACCCCGCCCTCGGCGCCGGGCGCGCGCGGCGATCACGCGGGCGCGGTGGTCGCCTCGATCCGCACCGGGATCCCATTCAGGTGCGCCATTCCCGCCAGCGGCTCGAGGTCGTGGGGCTCGGAGGAGGCGAGCAGGTTGACGTTGGCGCCGCCGGCGCGGTTGGCCTGCTGCCAGCCACCGCTATGGCCCCAGCCGTGCGGGACGGCGACGCTTCCCCGCTTGACCTCATCGGTGAGTCGGGCCTCGACCTCGATCTCACCGTGGGCGGAGACGATCCTGCAGCGTCCGCCGTCATCGACTCCCAACTCGCCGCCGTCGGCAGGGTGGATCCTGGCGGCGTGGGTGCGCTTGCCGCGCATGAGCTTGGGCGAGTTGTGCATCCACGAGTTGTGGGAGCGGAGCTCACGCAAGCCGATCAGCCGCAGCGGGTAGGAGGCCGAGGTCCGCTCGACCCTCCCAAGCCGCCGCGCCTCGTCCAAGATCTCGGGTGCGTCGAGGTGGACCAGTCCATCGGGGTGGCGGACCTTCGATTCGAGCACCCCCGTCTCCCAGTGCTCGGCGAGCACGATCCCGTGGGGGTTCTCCCGCAGCTTTCCAGGGTTGAGGCCGCCTCGCGAGAGGCCGAGGCGATCGCCCTCGGGGCCGAGGCGGAGGAGCGTTTCCACCAGCCGCCTCGGACCGAGCTTTATCCCGGCCTTTCCTGCCAGCCGCAGCGCCGGCACCGAGCTGGGAACGACGCCGACGCGCGCCGCGATCTCCTCGATGATCTCCCACTCCTGGCGAGCTTCACCCCGGGGCTCGACCACGGCCTCGGTCATCTGGATGAACGGCGTCGTATAGAGCGAGAGGAAAGGCAGCGGGAAGTCCTCGCGCTCGTAGAAGGTGGTCGCGGGCAGGATGTAGTCGGCGTGCTTCGATGTCTCGGTGACGTAGAGGTCGACCGCGACGCAGAGGTCGAGCTCCTCCATCGCCCGTTCCAGCTCGTCGCCGTTGGGGACGCTGAGGACTGGATTGCCCGCGCTACAGAACATCGCCCTCATGCCGCCGGGCCCCGGGGTGGTGATCTCCTTCGCCATCAACGATGCCGGCATCGATCCCAGCACCTCGGGAAAGCCGCCGATGCGCGAGTGGCGCTCGCCGTAGCTGTCGGCGCCGATCAACTCGGCGACCCGGTCGAAGGGAATGGCGGGATCGCCGAACAGCGATCCGCCCTCGCGGTCGAGGTTGCCGGTGACGAGCGCCAGCGCGTCAAGCAGGTAGCTGACGAGGGTGCCGCTGCGGCCGAGACAGGAGCCTGTGCGTCCGTAGATCGCGCAGCTCGGAGCCGTGGCAACGTCGAGGGCGAGCGAGCGGATCGCCTCCGCCTCCACCCCGGTCGACTCGGCGGTCTTCTCCGGTGGAAAGCCCGCGGCCAGCGCCCGCAGCTCCTCCGCACCGCGCGCTCCCGAGCTGAGTCGCCCGGTGTCCTCGAGGCCCTCGGCGAAGATCACGTGGAGCATGCTCAGTAGCAGGTAGGCATCCGAGTCGGGGTGGAGGGAGACGTGGTCGAACTCCCTCGCGGTCTCACTCCGGCGGGGATCGACCACCACCACCCGTCCCCCGCGGTCGGTGATCGCATGGAGCTGATCTTTGATGCGAGGGGCGCTCATGACGCTGCCGTGAGAGACCATCGGGTTGGCACCGACGACCAGGAGCAGATCGGTCCGCTCCAGGTCGGGTATCGGCAGCACAAACGGGGAGCCGTACAGAAGCGATGAGGCGGCGAAGCGGTTGGAGACGTCCTGAGAGGAGGCGGTGTAGTAGTGCTGAGAGCCGAGTCCGTCGAGGAATCCCTTCGCCCAAAGGGGATGGGAGTAGCTGAAGGCGCCGGGGTTGCCCATGTACCAGCCGACCGACTCGCCGCCGTGAGCCCCGATCACCTCGCCCAGACGCTCGCCGATCTCATCCAGCGCCCGGGTCCAGTCGATTCGCTCGAAGCTGCCGTCGGGGCGCCGCTTCTGCGGATGGATCACCCGGTCGGGATCGTTGTGGACCTCCGCCATCGCGATCCCCTTGGGACAGGCAAAGCCCCTCGACAGTGGATGGTCCTTGTCCGGTCGCAGCTTGGTCAGCTCGCCGTCGGTGACCGTCGCCACCATTCCGCAAAGCGGCTCGCAGATCCGGCAGTAGGTGATCTTCTCGGTGGTCGCCACGACTACGCGTCCCCGTCGATCTCGCCGATCGTCTCCGCCACTCGGATCGCCTCCTCGGTCGGAACACCCGCGGCGCCGGCGATGAAGCAGGCTATCGGAGCGGCGCGGCGCTCGGAGCGGTGGGCCGCCTCGGAGGCGAGCTTCAGCAGGGCGTTGGTCTGCATCCCGGTCGGCGCGTCGGTCCCGAGCTGAGCGCAAAACTCGGCGATCCATTCCTCGGCGGTCACCCCTCAACCGTAACGTAGGCTGGAACGATGGATGCAGCCGCGATCGAGGCGCCGTCGGAGCTCGGGGCGGGAGCTCGCCTCACGGCGCTCGGCGGCCTGCTTGGTCCCGCCGCCTTCATCAGCGCGTGGCTGGTGGCCGGGGCGATCACCGACCTCACCTATTCTCCGATCTCGGAGACGATCAGTCGCCTCGCGGCCGTCACCGCCGACACCCGGGCGCCGATGGTCGCCGGGCTGATCGCCTTCGGGGTGTTCGTTCCCGCCTACGGCTGGTCGCTGCGGAGGGTCATCGGGGGCGGCGCCCCGCTGACAGCGGCGATCACCGGATTCGCCTCCTTCGGGATCGCCGCTACCCCGCTCGACCACTCCACGGCCGTCGATGCGCTGCACCGGGGCTTCGCGGTGGTCGGCTACGTCAGCCTGGTGCTGACACCGCTGCTTGCCGCCGGTCCATTGGAGGCCGCCGGCTACCGACGCCTGGCTCGAGCCGCGAGGATCTGCGGGTGGTTTTCCGCGGTCTGCCTGGTAGCGAGCCTCGCGCCGATCGCCGACGGCCTCTTCCAGCGCCTCGGCCTCACCGCGACCGACCTCTGGCTCGCGGCGAGCGGCGTCGCGATCGCAACGGGGCAGGTCGGCCCCTCCAGCCGTCGCGGGCGCCCGGGGGGCCACTCGCTTGAGCCGGCGCCCGGCACGCCGCCCGGTTAGTTGACCTCGAGCAGGTCGACGACGAAGACCAGGGTCGCGTTGGGGGGAATGCCCGGGCGCCCCTCCTCGCCGTAGGCGAGGTCGGGCGGGATCGTGAGCTGGCGGCGTCCGCCGACCTTCATCCCCTCGATGCCCTCGTCCCAGCCCGGGATCACCTGGCGGCCCCCGAGGGGGAAGTCGAACGGCATGCCGTTGTCCCAGGAAGCGTCGAACTGCATCCCGTCGTCGTAGAGGACGCCGACGTACTGGACGCTGATGTCATCGCCCGCCTTCGCCTCCGGCCCGTCACCCTCGACGATGTCGTTAGTGACCAGCTCGTTGGGCGGTGGCTGCTCCGGCGTGGCCGGGGTGGGCTTCTCGGAGAGGTCGGTGCTGACTTCGGCGACGTCGGTGACGGCCCCGCCGGCTGAGCCCTCGTCGTCCCCACCTGCCACCGCGAAGACGATCACCGCTGCCGCGATCGCGAGGGTGAGAACGCCGATGATCGCCAGCTTGACCTTGTCCGAGACCGAGTTGAGCGGTTCGGAACCGCGGGAGCTCGGCCTCTGGGCCTTGGGCCGGGCGGTCTGTGGCCGCTCGCCCTTCGGCTCGACCCGTCGATGCTGAGGCTTGGTCTTGGGCTTGGGCTTGGGGGAAGGTTTCTTGGCTGCCATCGTCGCGGCAGCGTAGCGAGACTGGGATGCTCCTCGCCGCAGGAGCCCGTCAGTCGTGTCGGGAGCCGGCTCAGCCGCCGATCGCGCTCATCGATCGCGGCGGCGCCCGGAAGCCTTCCTCGCCGACGTAGTGCTTCAACTCCTTGCGCCAGACAGCGGCGCGGATCAGCTCGGCCAGCTCGTCGTCGCCGGCTCCCGCGCGCATCGGACCGCGAAGATCGGTCTCGTGGACGCTGAACAGACAGGTCCGGAGCTGCCCCTCCGCGGTCAGCCGGAGCCGGTTGCAGTCGGCGCAGAAGGGCTCGGACACCGGGTTGATGAAGCCGATCTCACCCTCTCCGTCGGCGAAGCGGTAGACGCGGGCGGTGGCGGAAGGCTCCCGCTCGACCTCCACCAGCTCGTGGCGGCGCTCGATGATCGCGCGGATCTCGGCGCCGGTGAGGACCGAGTCCGGTGACCACTCGCGGTCGGCATCGAGCGGCATGAACTCGATGAAGCGCACCTGGTAGTCGGCGGCGCGCGCTAGCTGGACGAAGCCATCGACCTCACCTTCGGTGAAATCGCGCATCGCGACCGCGTTGACCTTGACCGGGCTGACCTCGGGATGGGCCGCAATCGCCTCGAGTCCGCGAAGGACCTGCGGCAGGGCGTCCCTACGGGTGATCTGGAAAAAGCGGTCGCGGGCGAGCGAGTCGATCGAGACGTTGACCCGATCGATGCCCGCGGCGACCAGCGCCTCCGCATCACGCTCGAGCAGGTAGGCGTTGGTCGTCAGCGACAGGTCATCGATCCCCTCGATACGCCGCAGCATCCCGACCAGCTCGGGGAAGTCCTTGCGGACGAGCGGCTCGCCGCCGGTCAGACGGACCTCGGCGATGCCGAGGGAAACCAGCAGGGAGACCAGCCGCTCGATTTCCTCGAAGCTGAGGATCTCCTCCCGCTTCAACCAGGGAAGGCCCTCGGCAGGCATGCAGTACTGGCAGCGAAAGTTGCAGCGGTCGGTCACCGAGACCCGGAGGTCGGTGATGTGGCGTCCGTGGGCGTCGATCAGCGGCTCGGCCATCGCGGGCTCAACCCTTCTCATCGGGGGCGGCGGAGTGGGGTTCGATACGGATCAGGACTCGCTGCTCGGAGCGCATGCGCTCGCGGTAGTCATCCCAGTCTGGATTGCTGTCTGGGAAGCGCTTGTAGTAGTCGATCAGCAGGTCCATCGCCTCGGGGAGCGAGATCACCTCCGCCGGGCCGTCGATCTGGACCCAGTCACCGAAGAACTCATCGACGAAGACGCAGACGTTCGCCGCCGGGTCCCGGCGCAGGTTCTTCACCTTGAACGCGGTCTCGCGGCTGGAGATGATCACCCTTCCGTCGTCATCGACGTTGGCGAGGATCGGACTCATCTGGATCTCGCCGTCCGGCTTGCGGGTTGCGAGGACGCCGCGGTGGTTGTTCGCTATGAACTCGAGGGCCCGATCGATCTCCATGTACGGAGGGTAGCCGCCGAGGCCTGCGTTCCCAACGGAGCACCAAGCGCCCCAACCCGTTGCGGACCCGGCGCACCGGACCCAGACACAAAAAGGGCCCGCCGGATGGCGGGCCCCAGTCGAAGCGTTCGTTGCGCCGGTAGCGCTACTTGTTCTGCTTGCGCAGCCCGTCGAGCTGAGCGACGACCGACTTGCCTGCCTTGAGCGCGGCATCGCCGGCGGTCTTGGCGGCGGTCGCGGCGCTGGTAGCCGCACCCTTGGCCGTGCTCTTGGCCTGCTTGGCGTCATTCACCGCCTCGTTCTTCTGACGGGTGGAGGCGGCCTTCTTGCCGGCCTCGGCGTTGGTCTGCTTCTGCTGGTTGCGCTTGCGGGTCGCCGCTGCCTTCTTTGCGGTGGCGGACCGATCGGCCTTCGTCTTCTGAGCCATGTTTCCCTCCAAGTGGTTGCTGAGTCGCGGGATACTGGACCAACTAACCCCTAATTTCTACTAAGTGAGCTTTCTGTGAGCTATCGCACACATCCTGCGCCCATGCCGCTCCCCCGTGCGCTGCCGAAACCTCAGAGCTCGGTCAGCGCCAGCAGCGCCGCGCCGAGGACTCCGGCGTCGGGCCCGGAGGAGGCCAGTCGGATCTCGGTCTCCGTCCCCACCCCCGGAAGGGTGTAGGCGCGGGCGGTCTCGATCGCCGGCGCAAGCAACAGGTCCCCGGCGGC
>JBPCOO010000068.1:0-3666 GCA_051000155.1 Solirubrobacterales bacterium
GGGCCTCGGCGCTGGTGCCGGCCAGCGTCGTATCGACCTCCAGCTCCCCCGGGGAGTCACCGACGAGGATCGTGGTCCCGAGCACGAACAGGGTCACCACCAGCGCCGCCCCCATCAGCGGTACGAGCAGCCGTGTGAGCGAACGGCGACCACCGCCAGTCGTCCGCTCTCGCGGAGCCGAGCGGTCGTCCCGGAAGCCGGCAGCGCCGTTGGTCACCTCCGAGGATGCTCCCTTTCGCGCCGCCTCTCCGGCGCCGGCGAACTCGGCCTCGTCAGCCTCGATCGCCCGCACCGTTCGGTCGGCCAATGCCTTCGGCAACGGGGGTAGCGGCTCGGACTCGCGCAAGCGTCGCGCCAGCTCCATCAGGCCCGGGTCTCCTTCGATCTCACTCATAGGCGATCTCCATCTCCGGGTCGAGCGCCTCCCGCAGCGCCTCCAAGGCGTGGAACGTCCGCGACTTGACCGTGCCGACCGGCACCTCGAGCCGCTCGGCGATCTCGACCTGGGTCAAGCCCTCGTCGTAGGCGAGCTCCAGCACCTTGCGGTGGACCTCGGGCAGCTCACCCATAGCCTCGCGGAGCGCCATGTTCGCGATCAGCCTCGCGTAGGCATCCCCCTCCTCACCCTCCAGCTCGGTAGGCAGCTCCTCGGTGGGACCGCGCCTGGCCCGATGGAGGTCGATCGCGGTATTGCGCGCGATCGTGAACAGATACGAACCGAGCGAGCCCCGCTGGGAATCGAAGCGCTCGGTCATGCGCCAGAGGCGGACGAAGGTCTCCTGGACCAGATCCTCGGCCAGGCGAGGGTCGCGGAGCGTGCGCAAGCCGATCGCGTAGACGCGGCGCCCGTAACGGTCGATCAGCGTCCGGACCGCGGACTCGCCATCGCCGGCGCCCGCCCTGCGCACCAGCGCAGCGTCGCTTTCTCCACGATCGCGGGTCATCAAATACACCTACAGCGGGGTTCGGTCAGAGTTGCGGAAAGGTTCACGGCTCGCTCCAGAGTAGGGGCGAGCATTCGCAGCGGGGCCGGTTGGGCCCACCCTCGACCGTCTCCTCTACAGTCGCCCGGGTGACCGATGCAGCTCAGCTCCAGCGTGCGGTCGGATCGGTCGTGCGCGAGTGCCTCGGCGTTCGCGACGGCGAGGAGGTGCTCGTCGTCTGCAACCCGGCCACCCTCGGCCTCGGGGAGCGCCTGCGGGGGGAGGCGGGCCGCCAGGGAGCCGACGCGGTGCTGACGATGATGGCCGAGCGCGCCTCCCACGCCGCCGAGCCTGCCGCCTCGGTCGCCGCGGCGATGGCAGCCGCCGACGTGGTCCTGGCGCCGACCGTCCAATCCCTCTCCCACACCGCCGCCCGCAAGGCGGCCTCCGATGCCGGCGTGCGGATCGCGACGCTTCCGGGCGTGACCGAGGAGATGCTCGCCCGGGTGATGAGCGCCGACATGGAGGGGCTCCGCCGCAAGGGCCGAGCGCTGGCGGACCGGCTGACGGCAGCGGAGACGGCTCGAATCACCTGCCCCAACGGCTCCGATTTCACCCTGGGGCTCGCCGGGCGCACCGCCATCCCCGACGCCGGCGAGCTGACCGGGACCGGCGCCTTCGGCAACCTCCCGTGCGGGGAGGGGTTCATCGCTCCGGTGGAGGGGAGCTGCCACGGGACCCTGGTCGTCGACGGCACCGTCGCGGGGGTGGGGATCCCGACCGAGCCGGTGAGGATGGAGATCCTCGACGGTCGGTTGGCCGAGGCGAGCGGCCCCGAAGGTGCGGCGCTGCTGGATCTGCTCCGGGCCCACGGCGCCGAGGCGACCACGGTGGCCGAGCTCGGGATCGGCACCAACGAGCAGGCCGAGCTGACCGGCAACGTGCTCGAGGACGAGAAGATTCTCGGCACCCTCCACGTCGCCTTCGGCGCCTCGGCGGCGATCGGTGGGAACGTCCAGGTGCCGGTCCACCTCGACTGCGTGGTGATGCGACCCACAGTCACGATCGGTGGCGAGGTGGTCGTCGAGGCCGGCGAGCTGCTGGTGGGCAACTGATCGCGTGAAGCTGCTCGCGGTACCGAACTTCAGCGAGGGCCGCGACGAGGACGTGATCTCGGCGCTGGCGGGAGCCCTTGGGGGCAGCGCGGCCGAGCTACTCGATACCCACGCCGACCCGATCCACCACCGTGCCGTATTCACCTTGGCGGGGGAGCCCGACCAGCTCTCCGAGGCACTCGAGAGCGCGGCGCGGAAGTCCCAGGATCTGATCGACCTTCGACCCTACGACGGCGCGCATCCGCACGTCGGCGCGCTCGATGTCTGCCCGATCGTCTATCCGGTCCCCGCGCGGCGCGAGGCCGCCGAGGAGCTCGCCCGAGAGGTGGCCTCGGCGATCGCCGCGACCGGCGTCCCGGTGATGTTCTACGGGGATCTGGCCACCTCTCCCGAGCGCGCCGATCGGGCCTACTTCCGCCGCGGGGGCCCGCGGGAGCTGGCTCGCCGAATGGCCGCGGGCGAGATCGAAGCCGACCTCGGTCCCGGCGAGCCCCATCCCTCGGGCGGCGCGACGCTGGTCACCGCCCGCCCGCCGCTCGGAGCCTTCAACGTGGCGGTCGCGGGGATCGACCTCGTCGCCGGCCGCAAGATTGCGAGCCTGGTGCGCGAGAGCGGTGGCGGCCGGGAGGGGGTACGCGCGATCGCGATCGACATCGGCGACGGCAGGATCCAGATCTCCACCAACATTCACGATCCCGCCGCGGTGGCCCTGGCGCGAGTGGTCGAGGATGTCTGGGAGCTCGCGCGCCCGCTGGGCGGCGTCCCGGTTGAAGCCGAGGTGATCGGACTGGTTCCCGAGGCGGCTCTGGAGGGCTACCCCGAGGACGTGCCGATTCGTCGCTTCGAGGCGCGGCAGCACACGATCGAAGCGCGCCTGGGCGAGTGATCGGATTCCTCCCATCGGCGCTGGCCCTCGCGCGGAGGGGTCCGCTCCAACCACTTCTCTAGGCTTGGTCGGGAGATGCCAGGTAAGACGAAGAAACGCAAACGCAAGCATCGCGGTACGAAGACCGGGAAGATCGAGGGCAAGGGCCGCACCTCTCGCCCGCGCAGTCGTCAGGAGGCGATGGCGCGAACGAAGTCGCAGAAGGTCGATCGGCGCCTGGTGCCGCCCACCTGGAGGGGCGCCGCCATCCGAGGCGGCTTCTTCGCCGCCCTTTTGGCCCCGATCTCGATCCTCTTCGGCCAGCCGGTGGGTGGCGCAATCCTCCTGGCGGTGCTCGCCTCGCTCGTCTACATCCCCCTCGGCTACTACACCGATCAGTTCTTCCACCGGCGCCGGATGGCGAAGCTGGAGCGCGAGCGCGAAGCCAAGCGGGAAGCCTCCGGCAGGGGCAAGGCCTCGTCCGCGGGCAAGAGCAAGGCAAAGGGCGAGGAACGCTGATGGACGTCCGCACATACACCGTCGGTCCCGTCGCCGAGAACTGCCACATCTTCCGCCGGGAAGGCTCAGACCGCGGCCTGATCGTCGATCCCGGGGAGGAGGCTCCGAAGCTCCTTGCCGCGATCGAGCAGCTCGGGATCACCCTCGAGGCGATCCTGCTGACCCACTGCCACTTCGACCACACCGGTGCGGTCACGCCGGTGGCCGAGGCGACCGGCGCTCCCGTCTACTGCCCCGCGATCGA
>JBPCOO010000102.1:0-3257 GCA_051000155.1 Solirubrobacterales bacterium
CCCTGAGGGGGTACCGGAACACCTTGAGGCGCTCTCAGCCCGACGCGATGTGCTCGGTCAGCGCGGATGGGGCGGCCCGGAGGTGGTGTTCAATGTGCGGAACCGTCTGATCCACGAAAGCGCCGGGATAAACCGGCATGGAGAAGGAGAGGAAGGATCTCCACATCGAAGAAGTAGCGAATCACGATGGCCCCAAGCCGTGCGTCGGCCGTCCGCAAGGGCGGCGGCGAAGCGTCGGTAGGGGTCGTGCAGGCTGGGCTATCGAGCCGCGAAACAGGCGAAGTCTGGGGTGCCGACGCGTTGTGGATCAGCGGAAGGCAACATCACCGGCAGCGACATCGCAAGCTGTCGGTGGACCCCACGCGGTCGTAGAACCCCGGCATGCACGAAGCTCTCCATGCGCGAGAACCGGGAGATCCGCTGAGCGCCCACGGTGAGAACCGTGGGCCGCGAGGGCAAGGCCGAGGCCGCAATCCCTCGACGCACGCCCAGCGGAAGTCGGACGGGCCGGTAGTACCGACGAAGCCGCCGAACAACCCCTCCTTGGCGGAGGGTGCGGAAGCGGTGGAGGAAAGCGGCCCGGCCAAGGGAAACGCGGCCAGCAAAACCCGCCCCGGACACAGAGCCGGGCAAGGTGGGTCAAGTGCGCTGGATCGCGTGCGCGAACGCGCACGAAAGGACAAGGACGCGAAGTTCACAACGCTCCTGCACCACGTGACCCTTGACCGCCTGGCGGCGGCCTACAGGGCGACCAACCCGAAGGCCGCGCCGGGCATTGACGGGGTCACGTGGGAGGCCTATGGAGAGGACCTGGAGGGCAACCTCCAGGACCTGCACCGCCGGCTTCACCGCGGGAGCTACCGAGCGCAGCCCGCTCGTCGCACCGAGATACCGAAGGCGGACGGGCGGCCGAGGCCGCTCGCGATCGCCGCGCTGGAGGACAAGATCCTGCAGCGGGCGACCGCCGAGGTTCTGGGGGCGATCTACGAGGGGGACTTCCTCGGCTTCAGCTACGGGTTCCGGCCCGGGCGCAGCCCGCATGACGCGTTGGATGCGCTCGCGGTCGCGATCACCCGCAAGAAGGTGAACTGGGTGCTCGACGCGGATCTCCGCGACGCCTTCTCGAGCCTGGATCGGTCCTGGCTCGAGCGGTTCATCGAGCACCGGATTGCGGACCAACGGATCCTCCGCCTGATTCAGAAATGGCTCGGTGCGGGGGTTATCGAGGACGGGTCGTGGGCACCGGTGGAGGGCGTCGGTCAGGGGACGAGCATCTCGCCCCTGCTCGCCAACGTCTACTTCCACTACGCCCTCGACCTCTGGGTCGACCAATGGAGAAAGCGGCGGGCTCGCGGTGAGATCTACATCGTGCGCTTCGCCGACGACTTCGTGGTCGGCTTCGAGCGGCGCGACGACGCCGAGCGATTCCAGGTCGAGCTTGGCGAACGACTCGCCGAGTTCTCCCTGACCCTCAACGCCGAGAAGACCCGCTTGATCGAGTTCGGGCGCTTTGCAGCGCCCGACCGCAAGCGTCGTGGTCTCGGCAAGCCTGAGACGTTCGAGTTCCTCGGATTCACGCACATCTGCGCGAAGACGAAGACCGGACGCTTCAAGCTCAAGCGCGTCACCGCGAAGAAGCGGATGCAGGCCAAGCTGGGTGAGGTGAAAGCCGAGCTGCGGCAGCGCATGCATCTGCCCGTCCCCGAGCAGGGGCGGTGGTTGAGGGCGGTCCTCCAGGGCCACTTCAACTACTACGCCGTCCCCGACAACAGCGAGGCGCTGTCGTCCTTCCGCCGCCAGGCAACGCAGCACTGGAGGCGCTCGCTTACGCGGCGCAGCCAGAAATCGCGGATGACCTGGCCGCGCATGGATCGGCTCGCAGCTCGCTGGTTGCCGCCGGTCCGAATCCAGCATCCCTGGCCCGGAGTGCGCTTCGACGCCAAGACCCAAGGCAGGAGCCCAGTGAGTTGAGGCTCACGCTGGGATCTGCGCGGGGGGCTGCCCAAGGGCTTGCATGGACTAGGTCCCGAATGGCCCAAGGGCAGTCCCTACCGCGACCGATTCCATCCGCCCCTGAGACGAAAATGACCCCCTGAAAGGGCTTGATAGCGACTGATTGAGGCAGTCGCGGCCCGAGTTCAGGAGGTCACCCAGATGGTGAACGATTCTCGGCCCTCGGTGCGGCTCGACTCGATCGACGTCCGCTTCAACGATCAGCGCTCGGTGGCGGACGCGGGATTGCTGTTGCCGGCGACTTTGGCGAGCCGGCTTGGGCTCGCCGAGCTGGTCGCCGAGAAGGTGGAGCTGGGCGATCGCCCCGGCGCCGCCCGCCCCGAGCGCAAGGCGATGAGCCTGATCAGCGGGATGCTCGCCGGGGCCAACTCGATCGACGACTGCGATCTGCTGCGCGCCGGCTCAACTGAAGCCGTGCTCGGCCACCAGGTGATGGCGCCCTCGACCCTGGGCACCTTCCTGCGCAGCTTCACCTTCGGCCACGTCCGCCAGCTTGAGTCGGTCGCATCCGAGCTGCTGCGCCGAGCCTGGTCTGCGGGCGCCGGAGTCGGCAGCAAGGAGAGGTTGGTGGTCGATCTCGACTCCTTCGTCGGTGAGGTCCATGGCTACGACAAGCAGGGCGCCGCCTTTGGCTATACCGGCGAGCGCGGCTACCACCCCCTGCTGGCCACCACCGAAGAGGGTGGCGAGGTTCTCGGCATCCGCCTGCGCAAGGGCTCGGCCAACACCCAGCGGGGGATCGCCCGCTTCCTCGACGAGCTCATCGCCCGGATCAGGCGGGCCGGCTTTGCAGGCGAGATCCTGATCCGCGCCGACTCCGGCTTCTGGCGGACCAAGACCTTCGAGCGCCTGGAGCGCGAGGGGATCCTCTATTCGATCGCGGTCCGGGCCGCCGACAAGCGGATCGCAGCCGCGATCAGCGAGATCGGTGAGGACGAGTGGAGCAAGCTGGAGGGCTACCCCGAGCCCGGCCTCGCCGAGATCGCCGAGACCACCTACGGCGGCCGGCGCCTGATCGTCCGCCGGGTCCGCGAGCTCTCCGACCAACAGGAGCTCTTGCCCGGCTGGAGATATCACCCCTTCGTCACCAACCGCGACGAGGACGTCGAGATCATCGAGGCAGAGCATCGCCGCCACGCGGTGGTCGAGCTCGCGATCCGCGATCTCAAGGCCGGGGCCCTGGCTCACTTCCCCTCCGGGGACTTCAGCGCCAACTCAGCCTGGACCCAGCTCGCCGCGATCGC
>JBPCOO010000146.1:0-7920 GCA_051000155.1 Solirubrobacterales bacterium
TGATGTTCTCCGGCGCTCCGCTCTAGGCAACGGCACTTTCGCCCATACCGGCGAGCCCCCTGGTCGGAGCCGCACTGGCTCCGCTCGGGCTGGTCGTGGTCGCGGTTGGGCTTCTGATCAAGCAGGCGGCCGGAGTCGTCGGTTTCCTGGTCACCGGAATCGCGCTTGTTGCCGGCCTCTATTTCCCAGTCGCCCTGCTTCCGGGCTGGATCGAATGGATTTCGGCGGTCCAGCCCGTGACCCCCGCGGTTGAGTTGATGCGGGAGCTCATCATCGGCAGGAGCGACGGTTCCATCCTGGGGCATATCGCACGGCTCACCGCATTCGCTGCCGTAATGCTCCCGCCTGCCGTCTGGATCCTGACCCGGGCCTTGCTGGCAAGTCGACGCCGGGGCACGACCGTTGAGTACTGATCGAGACCTCGCCGGGGTCCAACGCCGCCTCCTGCTCGATGGAGCAGCGCTGGAGATTCTCGGCGCCCTGCGCGCCGCTGAAATCGAGGCGTTGCTCCTGAAGGGGCCGACGATCGAGCAAGACCTCTACCCGCCAGGCAGCCCGCGGACGTACGTCGACGTTGACGCGCTGATCGATCCCGCCGAAGTCGGGCGGGCGGGGGCGGTCCTGGAGCAGGCAGGCTTTGAGCTCGAATCGAGCGACGACCTCATCGAGCCCTTTGCTGAGCCGCACGCATCCGTGTGGAGGCGCCGCGACGGTGTGGCGGTCGACCTCCACTGGCGGATTCCATTCGTGGGCGCGGACCCCGGAGCTGTCTGGGGGAGGCTGAGCCGCGAGCGGGACTCGATCGCGCTCGGGAGGTCCCGGGTCCCCACGCTGGCCCGTCCGGCCCGGGCGCTGCACCTCGCGCTCCACGCGCTGCAGGGCGGTGTCCAGGGTGGGAAATCCATGGTCGAGCTGGCCTACGGGATTGAGCGCCTTGAGCCTGAGCTCTGGCGGGAGGCGGCCTTGCTCGCCGCCGAGCTAGAGGCGAGCGAGGCGCTGTCGGTCGCCTTGCGGATGAGCCCGGACGGCGCACGTCTTGCCGACCGACTGGGCCTCGCTCCCGAAACCGCGACGAAGTGGCAGCTCTGGGTCGACAGGCCGTCCCCCCAGGCGCTTCGCATCGAGGCGCTCGCGTCCACGTCGGGCGCCAGCGCGAAGCTGAGGGCTCTTACATCGGCGCTCTTTCCCCCATCCGACTACATCCGTGCTCTCGCTCCGGCCGCGCGTGAAGGCCGACTCGGCCTCGCAAAGGCATACGCGATCCGCCTGGGCGCAGCATTCAGATCGGGGCCGAAGACCGCCGTCGCCGTCTTCCGCGCGCGACGGAGCCGCCGCAACCGATGAGCCGCGTGGCGGCCATCGGAGTCGCAGGTTCCGCCGAAGCCGTGCCGGAGGCAGACCTCCGAGGGATGCTCGGTGCGCGGAGGGTGCGCCCAAACAGGGCGTCCGATGAGGTTCGATGCGGGCCGGGAGCGGGGCTTGGCCATTCGCGGTCGGCCGCCGCGAGCGTCGCTGCCTCAAGGCAAAGAGCCCCCGACGCTGGGCCGTGGATCACGGCCGACGTTCGCCTTGATGACCCGAATGCGCTTGTCCGCGAGCTCACACAGGAGCGGCCCGCGGGAGAGGCCTCGTATCGCGCTGCCGACGACGAAGCTCTCCTCCTCCACGCGTACCGGACCTGGGGCGCCGCGATGGTCGAGCACATCCGCGGCGACTTCGCCTTCGTCGTCTGGGACCGGGCGAGGAATCTCCTCTTCGCGGCGCGAGATCATCTGGGGGTCCGGCCCCTCTACTACGCGGTGGCGCAGAACAGGCTCCTGGTCGCAAGCGAGCTCGCGATGATCCGGGCCGATCCCGCGATCTCCGACGATCTCGACGAGCTCGCCGTGGCCGACTTCCTGCTCTTCGGCCACCCGCAGAACCCCGACGCCACCGTCTTTCGGTCGATCAGGCGGCTGCCGGCCGGCCACCAGCTCACGTGGAGCCGCGGCCATCGCCAGGTCCGGCGCTACTGGAGGCTGAAAGCGCCCGACGAGCTTCCCGAGGCAGAGCAAGAGGAGATCCTTGGTGAATTCGAGCACGCGCTCCTCGCCGCTGTAGAGGATCGCCTTGGAAACGACGACGTGGCGGTGATGATGAGCGGCGGGCTCGACTCGCCCTGCATCGCCGCGCTGGCACGCGAGGGGTTGCCGCCCGGCCGGAGGCTTTCGGCGGCCACGGTGAGCTGGGAGGACCTCTTCCCGGACGATGACCCGCGCTATGCGCGATTGTCCGCGGATGCACTGGGCCTTCCGCTCGACCTGCACCGCGCCGGCACCTTCAGACTTCTCGAGGAGTCGCCGACCGGGGCGCTCCCGCCTCAGCCCTTCCCCGATCCCAGCCTTGGCTCTCATCAAGGGCTCCTCGTTCGCCTTGCCGAGCGGGCGCCGGTGGCCTTGACCGGGATCGACGGGGATGCGATCTCAACCGTCTCATTCGCGGCGCATTTCGAGGAGCTGACTCGAGCACTCCGCTTCGGACGGGCCGCCGCCGATGTTTGGAGCTATACCGCTGCCACACGCCGGATCCCCCCGCTCGGCATCAGGACCCGGCTTCGGCGCGGTCGCAGCGGTGAGGAACCGCCGGAGTTTCCCGCCTGGATCGAGCGCGACCTCGTCGCGCGCCATGATCTCGAGGGGCGCTGGAGGGAATTCTTCGCTTCCGATGAGCCGAGGAGGCGCGGCAGTCGAGGCGGCGCGGCTGAGATGCTCGAGGGGGCGTCGCTGCGGGCGCTCTTCGACTCATACGACGAGGCTGCGAGCGGCCGAGCGCTGCAGGTGATGCACCCGTTCCTCGACCTCAGGGTGATCGAGGCAGTCTTCGCGGCGCCCCCGATTCCGTGGTGCGTCGACAAGGAGTTAATCCGCAGGGTCGCCGAGAGGCGGTTGCCTCGGGCTGTTGCCCGGCGGCCGAAGATCACCCTCCCGGAGGATCCGCTGGCGGCGATGATCGCCCGGTTCGGAATGAAGCGCCCGATCGTTTGCACGACGCTGAAGCGCTTCGTGAACGTCGAGATCCTCCCCGCCGCCGAGGTCGCGGTCGCCTCCGGGAGCCAGTGGCAGCTTCTTTGGACATACAACCTGGACCGCTGGCTCGAATTGCATGAATCCGGGATGACGGAGGGTTGACTGGCCGCCCGACGACTATGATGCTCGCAATGACAGAGGGGGAGAACATGTCCAAGGAAAAGAGTTCCGGCGACACGTTGAGCCCCAAGGCGTATGAGGCGCCGCGCCTCCAGGTGTTCGGTGGAGTGAACGAGCTGACCGGTATCCTCGGGCTCACCACGGGGATCGACGGCGGCATCGCCCCACTCAGCAAGAAGTCCTAACCGGATCCTGATTGCAGCTTTCTGACGACTGCGTAAGTAGCGCGTACGAGGTCTACGGACTACGGCTTGAAAGTCGCCTCCCTCTCGCTGGGCTGGCCCCGGGGGGGCCGGGGGCGACGGATGTAACGGTTTGCGCGGCACACGACCTGGCGGATCCTGGGTGGCCGCAGGCTCACCGAAGCGAGACACTCCGCTTTCACCGCTCGGCCGGAAACCAGGCGTACTTCAGGTTCCGCGATGAAACGGCGTTCATGGTCGACTCCGAATCCGCCACCGTGACCATGGCATGGCCATCTCACTTCCGCGTGGACGACGCAGTTCAGTACCTCCTCGGCTCGGTGCTCGGCGTGGTGTTGAGCGACAGGGGCATAACCGCTCTCCACTGTGCAGTCGCTGAGGTGGAGGGGCGGGCGGTGGGATTGATCGGTCCCGGCGGAACCGGAAAGTCAACTGTTGTCACGGCTCTGACACAACAGGGTTGCGGCGTGTTGACGGATGACGTCGCGGCGCTCGAGGAGCGCGACGGCGCTTTTTATGCCCAGCCCGGCCCGACCATGGCGAGGTTGTGGCCGCCGTCGGTCGCCGGCCTCTTCGGCGAGATCGACGCGCTGCCCCGGATCGTCCCCGGATGGGACAAGCGCTACCTCGACCTCGAGCAGGCGGATGCATACTGTGATCGGCCGCTTTCTCTCGAGCGTCTGTACATGTTGGATCGCGACGAGGATGCTCAACCCGAGATCACGCATATGGACAACGCCGTCATCAACCTGGCCGCCAACCTCTACGCGGCGAAGCTTTCGCTGCCGTTGCAGCGACGCCGGGACTTCGAGCTGATTGGGCGCCTCGCGTCCACAGTGGAGGTCCGCAGGCTTTCGGTCGGCGCCTTCGCGGCCATGTCCGAGCTGCGGTCGGTTCTGGCGGCCGACCTGGAGACCCGAACCGGAGCGTGAGTCCCGCCGTGTACACGATCTCCTCCTACCTCGCGATGGTCACCGACTCGGTGCGCTTCGGCGCCTACCGGGAAGGGATCGAGAAGAACACGGGTCCGGGCCGCTCGTTCCTGGACCTGGGCGCGGGTATCGGCCTGTTTGCAATGCTCGCGGCGAGGGCCGGAGCCAAACCGGTGTATGCCGTGGAGCCCGACGTCTCGCTCGACGTCGCCAAGGCGATCGCGCGGAAGAACGGGTGCCTGGACGAAATCGAGTGGGTTTCAGAGCTCTCTTCGGACCTGAACCTCGACGAGCGGGTCGACGTGATCGCGGCCGACGTATCGGGAATCCTGCCGCTCTTTCAGACATCGTTGCCGACCCTGATCGATGCTCGCGATCGCCTGCTCGCGCCTGACGGCGTCCTCCTCCCTTCACGGGACCGCCTCTTTGCGGCCCTTGCCCACGTGCCCGAGCCGTTCCCGTTCGACCGGGACGCGATCGCCTCCCTCCCCTTCGACGTCACGCCCGCGCTGCCCTACGTCCTGAACACGAGCGCGGGGGTCAGGCTGGATGTCGACGCACTTCTCAGCCAGCCGGCCGAGTGGGCAACGCTCGACTACGGAACCGTCACGGCGCCGGACGCTCGCGGATCGTGCCGGTTCACCGCCATTCGGTCCGGCGCGGCCAACGCGCTCTGCCTGTGGTTCGACCGTGAGCTCACCGGCGAGATCGGCTTCCCGAACGCTCCGGGGGGGCCACGAACCCTCTATGGCCAGGCGGCTTTCCCACTGGAGCAGCCGCTGGAGCTCGCCGCCGGCGACACGGTCGCCGCCGAGATCGAAGCGCACCTGGTCGAGGGGGACTATGTGTGGCGCTGGCAGACGACGCACATGAGCGGCAGTGGCACCCGCGTCGAGATGGACCAGTCGAGCATCAAGTCCCGGCCTATGAACCTCGCGCTTCTCCACCAAAGGGCCGTGACCCACCAGCCGAACCTGAGCCAGGAAGGGCACGTGGACGGGTTCATCCTGTCGCAGATGAACGGCGAGGCGACGCTGACGGCGATCGCGGAACGGACGGCCGAGCGGTTTCCGGAGCGCTTCAGCGACTCACGCGAGGTTCTCGCACGTGTAGCGGAGCTTTCTGCCGCCTATAGCGCCTGAGGCGCCTCCGCGCGCTCTGAGTAGTAGGCGAAGGTCTTCGCGAGCCCCTCGTCGACCCCAACGCCTGGCTCAAAGCCGATGACCTCACGGGCCTTCTCCACATCCGCCATCGAGTGGGGTACGTCGCCCGGGCGCGCGGGCAGATAGTCGGCTTCGACCTCCGTACCGGAAATCCGCGCCAGGGATGTAAGGAGCTCGTTCAACGAGATCCGCTCACCGCAGGCGACGTTCATGACCTGACCGGCTGCACCCTCGGCGCTCGCCGCGAGGACGTTTGCCTCCACGGTGTTGTCGATGTAGGTGAAGTCGCGCGACTGCTCACCGTCGCCGAAGATCGTGGGCTTTTGCCCTTCGAGGATCGCGGTAATGAACTTCGGAATCACGGCGGAGTACTGCGAGTTGGGATCTTGCCGCGGGCCGAAGCCGTTTAAGTAGCGGATCGCCACGGTTTCCAGTCCATAGACCTCATAGAAGCAGCGGCAGTAGTTCTCGGCCGCGAGCTTCGCGACGGCGTAGGGGGAAAGGTGCGCGGTTGCCATGTCCTCCTGCTTGGGGAGCTGGGCGTTCGAGCCGTAGACCGAGGATGAGGAGGCGAAGACGACCCGGCGAACCCCGGCATCGCGGGCTGCGAGCAGCACGTTGAGCGTGCCGATCACGTTCGCGCTGTTCGAGGTGAGGGGATCCTGGATCGAGCGGGGCACCGAGGGCAGGGCCGCCTGGTGGTAGACGACCTCGCAGCCGCGGACAGCGGTACTGACCCGCTCGTAGCTTTGGATGTCGCCCTCGACGACATCGACGTCGCCCTCGATCGCGGCGAGGTTCTCGCGGCTCCCGGTTGCGAAGTTGTCGAGCACCCGAACATCGGTGCCGTCGGCGAGGAGCCGTTCGACGAGGTTCGAACCGATAAAGCCCGCCCCCCCCGTCACCAGCGCTTTTCCCGACTGGGAACTCATCGCGAACAAGGTACCCGAAGAGCCCGGAGCCGGATTCGAACCGGCGACCCCTTCCTTACCATGGAAGTGCTCTACCGACTGAGCTATCCGGGCGCGGGCAGGGACTGTAGCGACGACGGGGCGGTTCCTCGGCGCGGATCGCTTCGGTAGGCGACGCTGCGGTGGCGGATCGCCGCGACGCGCACTTCTCGCCCCTCGTCGCTGAGCTGATAGATCACCCGGTAGGCGCCGACGCGAAGCGATCTCAGCCCGCGCAACCTGCCGCGTAGCGGGTGCCCTGCGTCGGGTTCGCGCTCCAGCAGGCCAAGCGCCTCCTCGATCGCGTCGATCAGGGGCCAGTCGAGACCCAGCAGCTCGGCCCGCACACGGCGCGCCAGGACGACGCGCGCCACGGCTCAGCGCGCGCTGCGAAGAGCAGCGAGCTCCCGCCGGAGATCCTCGAGGTCGACCGTCTCCTCCCGAGAGATCTCGGCGAGGCCCTGGTCGAGCGCGGTGAGGACGTCGGGATCGGAGAGGATCTCGGCTGTCTCCTCGAGCGCTTCGTACTCGTCGATCGGGACCAGGGCCGCCGCCGGCTTGCCGTTCCTGGTCACGAGGACGTGATCGCGGCGCTCGGCCACGTCGTCCAGGAGCCGGGCGAGGTTCTGCCGTAGCTCTTTGACCGGGACGATCTGCGCCATGGCATGAGCGTACACAATTAGGTACAGACTCGCCCCCCCCACCGAAGTGCTACATTCATGTACATGACCACGGTGGGTGTTGCTCAACTACGCCAGAACTTGAGCAAGTACCTACGTCTCGTCGCGCGAGGCGAGCGCCTTGTCGTGACCGACCGCAACCGGCCGGTCGCCGAGCTTGGACCGCCGCCTGGCAGCGGCGCCGAGCTCGATCGGCTGATCGCAGAGGGCCGGGTCTCGCCCCCGCGCGGTCGACGCCTGCCCGAACCGCTAGAGCTCGGTGGGGATCCCGTGGCCCTGAGTCGCGCGCTCGACGAGATCCGCGGCGAACGCTGAGTGGCACTCCTCTACCTGGACGCCTCGGCGCTAGTCAAGCTGGTACGCGTCGAGCCTGAGACCGATGCGCTGCAAGCGTTCGTGGCGGACGCCGATCTCGCGACCTGCGAGCTGGCGCTGACCGAAGTGCCGAGAGCGGCGCGGCGACTGGCCTCGCGCGAGCCGGCGTTCCCTCTGGACGAACTACTGCGCCGAGCCGACGTGTTGTTCGATGCGCTCGCGCTCGTGCCGCTTGAACGGGCTCTTCTACTCGCCGCCGGCGCGTTCTCCGAGCCGGCGCTGCGCGCGCTCGATGCGCTCCACGTCGCCGCGGCGATCAGCCTCACGCCGCTCGATGCGTTCGTCAGCTACGACGCGCGTCAGGCCGCAGCGGCCCGGCTCGCCGGTCTTCGCACCGTCGTGCCTGGCGCCGCTCGTGACGCCTAGCCTCCGCGCCGCTCGCCGGTGCTGGGGTCGCGTCCACGCCACGCCAGAGCTCGCGCGCGCCAGATC
>JBPCOO010000193.1:0-9027 GCA_051000155.1 Solirubrobacterales bacterium
CGAGGGGGTCTGTTGGATCTCCACTCCCAACCCACGCTCCGCCTTGGCTACCGGAGGGGCGGCGAGCTTGCTCCCTCGCCCGCGTGCGCGGTCGGGAGGGGTGATGGCCAGCGCCGGCGTGAGCCCGGCCCCGTGGAGTCTCCGCAGCACCTCGACCGCGAAGGCGGAGGTGCCCATGAACACGTAGGGTGGCGCATCCCCGGCTGCGCTCAAGCCGAGTCCCGCTGGTCAGCGTCGGCTGCGGCTTCGGGTTCGGCCCCGCGGTCTCGCTCGGGACCTTCGACCCCGGCTCCACCGTCTTCCTCGGCGTGCCCGGAGCGCTCGGCGACCTGGACCACGGTGGCCTCCGTCCCGGCGTCCTCCGGCGGGGGCTCCAACAGCTCCGGCGCGAACGACTCGCCCGATCGCAGCGCTCGCAAGGCCGCGCGACGCTGCTTGCGCTCGGTGCGGTCGACGATCAGGATTCCGTCGAGGTGGTCGATCTCGTGCTGGAGCACTCGCGCCTCGAGCCCGGCCGCCTCAATCAGAAGCGCCTCGCCACTGGTGTCAGAGGCGCTGACGCGAGCGTGCATCGGGCGCTCGACGTCGACGGTCACCTTGGGCAGGCTGAGACAGCCCTCCTCGGCGGTGACCAAGTCATCCGAGCTCCACTCCAGTACCGGGTTGACCAAGGCGGTTGGTCGGGAGTCGGGGCCGACCTGGAACACCAGCATCCGCCGCATCGAGCCGATCTGGGTGGCGGCGAGGCCGATCCCCATCGAGCCGTGCATCAGCTCGATCATCCGCTCGGCCTCGGCCTCGAGGTCGGTGTCGAAGCTGGAGATGGGCGTCGCCTTCGACTTCAGCACCGGGTCGCCGAACTTGCGGATCTCCGCCAGGGCGGCGCGGCGCCGATCGATCCGCTCCTGCTCGGCCGCGCTGAGCTCGCGTGCGGGCTTGGGCTTTTCCGGCTCTGCTTGCTCGGGGTCCATCGCTGCCGGAGTGTAGATCGTGATCTCGCGGCCGGCAAAATCGTTGGGATTTGCTGCCGATGAGCACGGAGGTGTCGAGCAGGCCGCGCTCGGCTCGCTCGGGTTCAGCCACGCGGCTCGCAGCTCGGATCGACCCAGCGGTCGAGGTCGCGGCGAAACTGCTCGAAGTCAATCGACGGGGCGTCCTTGAACGCCTCAAGCACCTTCTCTTTGGGAACGAACCGCTGACGCTCCACCGGCAGCAACCGTCCCACGGGCACGCCGTTGCGAGTAACGATGAACTCCTCGCCTTCGTCGAGTGCGCGCATCACCTCCCCGCCTGGTTGCGAATCTCCCGCTGGGTGATGTGGCGTGGCATGTGGCTCAACGTAGCACGCGTGCTACGGCGCGTCGGCCCTTCGCCCGCTACTGCGGGTCCACGTCCACCGCCAACGCCAAGTCCTTGAGCTGCCGGGAGGTGGAGGCGGCTTCGACCGCGGCCCTGACGGCCTCCCGAGCGGCGGGCGCGGCGGTGGTCTTGACCAGGATCCGGCGGCGGAACCTTCCCCGGCGGCGAAAGCGGGGCGCGGGGCCGAGCAGCTCGCTGCGCTGGTCGAGGCCGGTCGCGATCGAGGCGGCGAGGGTCTCGGCCGCGGCCGCCAGCGGGGCCTCGGTCGGACCGCTCAGCTCGACCGCCACGATCTCCGCCCTCGGGGGATAGCCGAAGCTCGCCCGCCGCTCCAGCTCCCCCTCGAGGAATCCGGGCGCATCGTGGCGCGAGGCGGCCTCGATCGGAGCGGCCTCGGGCGCCAGGGTCTGGATCATCACCCCTCCCCCCCGCTCGCCTCGACCGCTGCGTCCGGCGAGCTGAGAGACCAGGGCGAAGGTCCGCTCCTCGGCGCGGAAGTCGGGGTAACGGAGGGTCGAGTCGGCATCGACGAGCACGCTGAGGACGACGTCGGCGAAGTCGTGACCCTTGGCGACCATCTGCGTCCCCAGCAAGACCCCGCCGCGCGCCTCCTCGAACGCCGCCAGCACCCGCCCGTGGCCACCCTGCTTGGCGACCGTATCGGCGTCGAGGCGGAACACCGGCGCCGGGCGCACCAGCTCGGCCACGATCGCCTCCAGTTGCTCGGTCCCGGCTCCGTGACGGGCGAGCGCGACCGAGCCGCAGCTCGGACATGCCTTCGGCACGGCCTCGGTGAAGCCGCAGTGATGGCAGGCCATCCGCCCCGACGCCCGGTGCATCACCAGGGAGACATCGCAGTGGGGGCAACCGAGCGCCTCGCCGCACTCTCCGCAGGCAACGTGGGGCGAGTAGCCACGGCGGTTCAACATCACGATCGCCTTGGCGTCGGCGGGGAGCTCGCCCAGCGCCTCGCGAACCCGCGGATGCAGGGGGCCCGAGCGCGGTGAGACCTCGCGCATGTCCAACAGCTCGACCGGCGGCATCCCAATCCCGTCGACCCGCTCGGGAAGCTCGATCCGCTCCAGCTCGGCCCAGGTCTCCGGCCGCGGTGTGGCGCTGCCGGCGAGATAGACCGCCCCGGCGCGAGCGGCCCGCCACCGAGCGACCGCGCGGGCGTCGTAGCGAGGGTCGCCCTCCTGCTTGTAGGAAGAATCGTGCTCTTCGTCGACCACCACAAGGCCGAGGCCGGAGACCGGAGCAAAAACCGCCGAGCGCGGCCCGACGCAGACCCGCGCCTCCCCCGAGCGCAGTCGCCGCCACTCATCGAAGCGTTGACCCTCCGAGAGGGCCGAATGGAGCACCGCCACGTCCTCGCCGAGCCGCGCGCTCACCCGCCCGAGGGTCTGCGGCGTCAGGCCGATCTCCGGTACCAGCAGGATCGCGGTTCGTCCCCGCCTCAAGCAGTCCTCGATCGCCGCCAGATAGACCTCGGTCTTACCCGAGCCGGTGACCCCGTGGAGCAGGCGCTCCCCCCCACCCCTCGCCGCCACCTCCGCGATCGCCTCAACCGCCTCGGTCTGGGCGGTCGAGAGCCGTGGGGGCGGACGGACCTCCCCCACGGACTCGATCAGGGGCGTGCGTCGCACCTCCACCTGCCGCTGAGAGACCCAACCGCGCTCGGCCAGCCGCCGCATCACCCCGGAATCCGCCCCCGCCTCGGCGCTGAGCTGGGGGCCCGCCAGCTCCCCGAGCTTCGCCAGCAACTCGAGCGCGGCCCGCTGGCGCCCGCCGAGCCGCCGCTCGCTCCCGAGCGCCTCCCTGCCGGCGTCGGTGATCCGGGCGCGGCGCTGGACTCGCGGCTTTGGAGAGCGTGGAATCTTGCCGGTGCCCACCCCCGGAGGCAGCGCCAGGGCGATTCCCCTGGAGAGGGTGGAGACGTAGCGGTCGGCGATCCAGCCGGCCAGCTCGACCAGTTCGGGCGTCGTCCCGGGCTCGAGCAATCCGAGCGGCTCCGCCAACCGCGAGGCCGGCAGCTCGCTCGAGTCCGCCAGCGCGGTGACGACTCCAAGGATCTTGCGTCCCGCGAAGGGGATCAGCAAAAGCGAACCGGGGCCCGCTGCGGCGAACCGCTCGCCCAGCAGGTAGTCGAACGGCCCCCGGAGGGCCCGGGCGGTGGTGATCGGCTCGACCTTGGCTACGCGCATCGTCGGTCGAGCCTACGCGGGCCGTCGGGCACCTCATATATTGCGGCGATGGGCATCAATCTCAGTCCGGGAGAGCAGGTCGTCTTCGAGGGCCACCCCTCGTGGCGCGCGATCTTGGACTTCTACATCAAGGGGATCGCGATCACCGGCGTGCTGACCGCGCTGGTGGCGATCGGCGGCAACGTCTTCGGCGACGGGGCGAGCGGCGGATTGATCGCGCTGATCCTGATCGTCGGCGCCACCATCACCGTCGTCGTCGGCTTCTTCAAACGCGTCGCCACCCGCTACACGATCACCTCCAAGCGCCTCCACATAAAGCACGGGATCGTCTCCCGCGAGGTTCAGGAGACGCGGCTCACGCGGGTCCAGGACGTCAGCTACAACCAATCGGTGATCCAGCGGATGCTCGGGATCGGCGACGTCGACTTCGACACCGCCTCCAACGATCCAACCGATTTCGTCTTCGCCGGGGTGGCGGACCCCGCCGGGGTGGTCGAGGACGTCTACCAGGCCACCGAGATCAGCGCGGATTCGAGCGGGCCCGCCAACGACCTCGGCGAGGCTCGCTGAGGGGAAGCCCCCCGGCGAGGATGCGCGGGAAGGGGTCGCTGAACGGGAGGCCCCGCCGGGGTGGGCGGGATATGTATCCCGATCGAATACAAAAGCCCCACACCCTGGTCAATTGGGGGCCTGCGTCCCCTCAGACGCCGACCGCCTCCTTCAGCTGATCGACCCGGTCGGTGCGCTCCCAGGTGAAGTCGGAGTCGCTGCGACCGAAGTGGCCGTAGGCGGCGGTCTTCTGGTAGATCGGCCGGTGCAGGTCGAGGTACTTGCGGAAGGCCCCCGGACGCAGATCGAAGGTTTGCTCGACCCCCCGGCGCAACTCCGAGTCGGAGACCTTGCCGGTGCCGAAGCTCTCGACCATGATCGAGACCGGATGAGCGACGCCGATCGCGTAGGCCACCTGGACCTCGCAGCGATCGGCCAGGTCCGCCGCGACCACGTGCTTGGCGACGTAGCGCGCCGCGTAGGCGGCGGAGCGGTCCACCTTGGAGGGATCCTTGCCGCTGAAGGCGCCGCCGCCGTGACGAGCGGCGCCGCCGTAGGTATCGACGATGATCTTGCGGCCGGTCAGGCCCGCGTCACCGACGGGTCCGCCGATGACGAAGATCCCGGTGGGGTTGACGAGGAAGTTGTCGCGCAGCTTCTCCCGCTCGAACAGCGCGTCGTAGTCCTCGTTCAGGATCGGCTCGACCACGTGCTCCCAAAGGTCGGGCTTGATCATCGTCTCGGTGTCGATGTCGGGCGCGTGCTGGGTCGAGATCAGCACCTTGACCACCTCGACCGGCTCGTTGTCGCGGTATTTGACGGTCACCTGGACCTTGCCGTCGGGCCGCAGATAGGGGATCACCCCCGACTTGCGCACCTGAGCCAGGCGATGGGCGAGGGTGTGGGCGATCTGGATCGGCATCGGCATCAGCGATCTCGTCTCCTTGGTCGCGTAGCCGAACATCATTCCCTGATCGCCGGCGCCATCGATATCGAGCTCGTCGTCGTCGTTGGGATCGGTGCGGGACTCATAGGCGTGATCGACGCCGGCGGCGATGTCCGCCGACTGCTCGTCGATGGCACTGATCACCGCGCAGGAGTCGCCGTCGAAGCCCATCGCGCCGTCGTCGTAGCCGATCTTGTTGATCGTCTTGCGTACGACCTTGGGAATGTCGACGTAGACGTCAGTCGAGATCTCGCCGCTGACGACCACCAGGCCGGTGTTGACCAGGGTCTCGCAGGCGACTCGACCGTCTGGATCCTCGGCCATGACCGCGTCGAGCACGCCGTCGGAGATCTGATCACACATCTTGTCGGGGTGGCCTTCGGTCACCGACTCGGAGGTGAACAGGTGCTCGTTGTCAGAAAGCTCAATCGTCGTGGCCATTGGTTTTGTTCAGTCCTCGCTCGCTCGTGGGTTCAACTGGGAAGGCGAGGACCATAGAGGGATCGCGCGGCAGCGCGGGGCGCGCCGAGCCCGGGGCGACCGCGGCGGCGCGGCGCCTTCCTCCCGCGGGCTTCCGCGGTCGGAAACCGCCTTTAGGGCAGCGTCGGGATATCGACCTCGGGCTCGGGCGGCTGCGCCTCCCCCAGGGTCAGGCGCAGATTCGTCCGCAACTCGTCGGGGGAGGAGGTCACCGCGAGCGCCGCGTCGCGAAGCCGCCGCAGCTCGGGCGCGCGCAGGGCAAATGCCGGATCGGTCGCGAGCCCCGCCGCCTCTCCCAGTTCGATCAGCCGCTCGAGGTCGAAGAAGACGAGTAGGCCGGGGTCCTCGGGGAAGTCCGCCACCGCCGCCTCGAAGCCGTCATCGGCGGCGAGGGAGTCGCCTTCCCCCGCGAACCGCTCGATCGCAACCGGCGAGCTGCCCGCCACCAGGGTGTCACCGGCGAATCCGTATGCCAGCTCGACCGCCCCGGAAACCCGCAGAATCTGTGCCTCGATGCCGTCGATCTCCTCGGTCCGGAAGGTCGCGGCCTGCCCCCCGCGCGGGTCGACCGCATCGGCGATCTCCTCCTGGAGGCCAGCCAGCGTCTCCTTTGCCGCTTGCTCGTCCACCTCCCGCGCGTAGAGGCCCAGGTAGGGGGTCTGGGGCGCGGCGGCGATCCCGGGGGTGCCCTGCTGTTCGGGATCGACCGGCTCGGTAGTGGGAGGCTCGACCGTCAGCGCGGTCTCGCTGCCGAGCACGCCGAGCAGTTGCTCGTCGAGGTCGGAGCCCTGGCCGCCTTGGAGTCGTCGCCCGAACGTCCGCAGCCCCCGCAGCAAGTCTGGTGCCTCGGTGCTCGCCCGCGAGAGCAGCCGACCGATGCTTTGTTGAGCATCGCCGATCGACAGCAGTGCCAGCGCGTCGGCGCCGACCTCTTCAGGAAGCTGCGGGTCGAACCCGGGCAGCGCCGCGAGCACGCCCGGGCTCTCCTCGGCCAGCTCCGGATCGAGGTCGCTTGCCAGTTCCACCTCGACCGAACCGTCGTCGACCGAGACCGTCGCGGCCGCCCCCCTGCTGGCCGAGCTATCGAAGAAGGTGTCAAAGGCTCCAAGGGCGCCGCTGCGGTCGGCGAGATCGAGGCCGACTCCGGACACGTAGGCCGAGAGCACTCGTCGATCGGGAAGCCCGTCCAAGAGATCGGAGGCGACGTCGACGTCGGAGAGTGGCTCCAGCTCACCGGCCCCGACCCTGACGACAGCACCCACGGCGGCCCGGTCACCAACGGCGAGGTAGCCCTCGACGATCGCGAAGGCGTTGCCTCTGCTGTCGGAGGTGATGGTGACGCCGTTGAGCGTGGCCTCGACGGCATCGTTGGCGACCAACCCGTCGGCGTAGGCGAGCGCACCGTCGGCATCATCGACCTCGATCAAGGCTGTCTGCGAGACACCGAGGCCATCGGAGAAGACGGCCACCGCCAGCTCGTCCGCGGCCCACGGATCAACCCGGTCGCCGAAGTCGGCCACGATCTCGCCGATGATCGGAACGGCGGAGGCCAGATCGAGACCGAGCTGGGGGAGCTCGCGCGCAAGCTCGTCGATCGCCTGGAACTGTTCGTCCTCGGCGTCGACGTTGGCGTGGAGGTAGACGAGGGCGTCATCGGGAATAAGGGTGATCGCGTCGTCGCCGGGCGGGCAGCGATCGCCGCCGGGGAACGAGCATGGGGCATTGGGGACCAGGACGAAAGCGAAAATCAGCGCCAGCGCGACCACGGCAAGCACCGCGGCGATGCGGCGGCGTGCCACCAGGGAGGTTCGATCCCAGCTGAGCGCAAGGCGATGTCCAACGTCCCCGACAGCGCGGCCTCCACGTGAGAGACCACGGCCCGCATGTGAGCCGGCCCTGCGCCCGAGAAGCCCCGCCCGGGACCCGACGCCGCGAAGCAGCTCACCCGCACCATCGAAGGTGGAGCCCAAGCGGCCCGATGGCTTGCGAAGGCGCCGGGGGCGGCCCGACGGCTTGCGAGGGCGCCGGGGTCGCCGCAGCCGGGCGCGCATTCGGTCCCGGCGCCGCGGCTCCGCAAGCTCGCCGAGGGCGGGACGCTCACCCCAGTCGGTCGTCTCCGATGCGTCCCCGAGCTGCTTGAGGTCCTCGCCCGCCTCGGCGGCGGGGGGCTCTCCAAGCTCGCCGTCGAGCGAGGATTCCTCGATGGCTTCAGCGCCGGCCCGCCGCCCGCGCCTACCCATCAACGTCCGTGCTCGCTGAAGCCTTCTTTTCAGGCGGTCGCGCCTGCCCTGCTCACTCACGCGGGCCTTTATACCTGCCGCGAGCTGCGGCGGCCGCCGCTTCGCTGCCGGGGCACATAGTCGATCACCAATGGCACCCCCTCCAGCTCGAAGGCCTCGCGGATCGAGTTCTCCAGGTAGTAGGCCCAATCGCGGCTGATCTGGGCACGATCGTTGACCTGGATAGCGAACCGTGGCGGCTCCGTTGCGACCTGGGCGATGTAGTAGGTGCGCAGCCGCTTGCCGCGCTTGGTCGGCGGTGGCTGGCGCGAGACCGCCGCCTCCAACAGCTTGTTCAGCGCGGGCGTCTTGATCCGGGCCGCGCGCTTGTCGGCGAGGGCGAGCGCGCTCGGCAGGAGCTTCGGCAGGTTGCGACCGCGCTCGGCCGAGCAGGTGATGACCGGCGGGCGTAGGCGCAGGCGGGAGGAGATCCGCTCCTTGGCGTCGTCGAGGTCCACCTCTACGATGTCCCACTTGTTCAGCCCGACCAGGGTCGCGCAGCCGGCCTTCATCGCCAGCTCGCCGATCCGGAGGTCCTCGGAGGTGACCCCGACGGAGGCGTCGCAGAGGAGGATCGCCACATCGGCGCGCTCGGCGGCGCGCTCGGCCCGGAGCTGGGCATAGTAGTCGATCGAGCCGGTGACCTTGCTCCGCTTGCGGATGCCCGCGGTGTCCACCAGGATCAGCTCGCGGCCCTCGAAGGCGAGCTTGGTGTCGATCGGATCGCGGGTGGTTCCGGCCAGCTCGCTGACGATCGTGCGCTCCGAGCCCAGCAACGCGTTCAGCAGCGAGGACTTGCCGACGTTGGGGCGGCCGAGAATCGCGATTCGGGGAAGGCCGGCGTCCGATTCAACCCCGTGCAGCTCGGGATCGTGGAGGGCGGCCATCCGGTCGAGCAGGTCGCCGGTCCCGAGGCCGTGGACGGCGGAGACGAGCTGCGGCTCCCCCAGGCCGAGGCCGTAGAGCTCGGCCCCGAGATGGAGGTCGCGCGGGTTGTCCGCCTTGTTGGCGACCACGATCACCGGCTTGCCGGCTCCGCGCAGGAGCGCGGCCACCTCGGCGTCGCCGGGTCCGAGCCCGGCGCGGGCGTCGATCACGTGCAGGATCGCGTCGGCGTCGGTGATCGCCTCCCGCGCCTGATCCTGAACCGAGCGGCTGAGCTTGTCGGCGGCGGCGAGGTCGACCCCGCCGGTGTCGATCAGGCTCATCT
>JBPCOO010000217.1:0-5742 GCA_051000155.1 Solirubrobacterales bacterium
AGGCCAAGGCGCGGATCCGCAGCAAGAAGCGCGCCCGGAAGGTTCATGCCAGCCGGGTGACCAAGGTCGACCGAGTCAAGAAGCAGACCCGTCGGGTCACCCGTCGGGTCAAGCGGGCCGCCAAGAATGACAGGCGCCTTCGTCTTCGCCAGCGCGGAGTCCGCAAGGGCAAGCTCGAGGTTGTTGTCGATGTCCCGGTCGAGGAGGCACCCGCAGCTGAGGATCCCTCAGCGACCGAGGAGGGTCCAACCGGTGAGACCCCCGCAGCCGAGACGGCTCCGGAGGAGACCGACGGTGGTGCACAGACTGCTCCGGCGGAGACCGATGGTGGTGCAACGGGGAGCGTCAGCCTTGACCTCGCGCCAGTCTCGAAGATGGGGCCGGTTCCCAGCGACGCGTACTACATTGCGCCGAACGGTTCCGATGGGGCTGGCGGCTCTCAGGCTCAGCCCTGGCGGACGATTGACCACGCGGTCGACAGCGTCAAGCCGGGCGACACGGTCGTCATCCTTCCCGGCACCTACGGCGAGCTGGGGGTCACCCACGATCTCAGTACCTCGGGCACCAGCAACGCTCCGATCACCTTTCGCGGCGCGCCAGGCGGCGAGATGCCCAAGATCCTTGGTCACTTCAAGATCCGCGGTTCCTACCAGCGCTTCAACTACCTGCTCTTCGACGGGCCGACCGGGCAGATCAAGACTCCGACCGCCGACAACCCCAACGGCGAGCAGGTTCAGGTTACGATCCTGGGCGCTGCGGTCGATGGCATCGAGATCTCCGACTCCGAGATCCGCGATTCGCTCTGGCACGCCGGCATCTACGCCAACGCCGCCAACGACGTCCGCATCACCGGGAACTACATACATGACAACGGCGACCCCAACGACCCTGGTCAGGAGAACCAGAGTCATGGCATCTACTTCGCGCGCGGCTCAGGCTTGATCGTCAACAACGTCATCACCGACAACATCGCTCGCGGTATCCAGATGTACAAGGGCCCCAACGGTCTAACCGTGGCCAACAACACCGTGGTCGGCAACGGTAAGACCGGCATCCAATTCGGCAACGAGACTGCCAACAGCATCGCCGTCAACAACCTGGTCGCCTACAACGGCGAGTACGGCATCCGTTCCTCCTCGCTCACCGGCGACAACAACGTGGTCACCAATAACCTCGTCTGGGAGAACGGCAGCAAGGGTGAAACGGTGCTGACCGATGGCCTCGACTGGAGAAACGACAACATCGAGGCAAATCCCGGTTTCGACTCCGCGTCGAGCCTGACCGACACTTCCGGCGGCGCCACGGTCGACGCCTCCGACGCCGAGTACGCCCCGGTGATTGACTTCGGCGGTCGCGCTCGGAGCTCGGGCGAGGCAGACATCGGCGCCTTCGAGGTCAAGTAGCCGGACCAAGGGTAACCACGCTGGCTCATTTGCGCTCCCGTTTCCGGTTGGCATGATCTGACAGAGTCGGGAGCATGGATCTCCTCTCACTCGTCGCTGATCTGGTTTCAGCGCCGGTCCTGATCATCGGCTCGATTCCCGGGAAGGACAGCGACCTCGATCTCTTGGTTCGCGAGCAGCAGGCTGCAGAGTTGGAACGAGGCCTGAGCAGGGCGGGATTCGAACGGCGAGGAGCGGAGTGGGTCAAGCTCATCGACTGCTCGCCCGAGGTGATTGACCTGACCTTGGCGTCGGCGTGGGGGCTTGCCGAGGAGGCGCTCGGTGCCCTCTACGACGAGGCGACCCCGCTGGAGCTCTCGGGTCGGGTTCTCCAGCCCGCCCCACACCATCAGCTGCTGATCCTGGCCCGACGCGCGATGCGCGAAGAAAGGGACCCGAAGCAAAAGCGGCTGAATCGCGCCCGGGCCGAGCTCGCGCGCGGCGAGCGGAGGGAGATACTCGCCGAGGCGCGACGTCGTGCCCCGGCCTGGGGGGCGGAGCGAGCCCTGGCTGCGTTCGTGGCCGCGGTCGAGCGCGGTGTCCCAATACCGGCGCTCGTGCGTGTCCGGGCGATTGCCGAGGAGCTGTCGGGTCGCCGCGGCTGGCCGAGCGCCTGGGTTGGCGGTCTTCGGACGGTTCTGACGCGCCCGCGCTGGGGTTCGATCGTCGCCCTCGAGGGGGAGCCTTCAGGGGTCGTTGAGCAGCATGCAGCTCAGCTGCTGCGTACTGCGACCAAGCTCGGCATTGATATGGCGCGGTGGCCGGAGGATGGCTCCAGGCAAGGACTACTGGGGTCAGCTGGCACCCGAGCCGTCGGCCGACGCCTCCGCCTCTACCGGTTGCTCCTGGCCGGCAAGGTGGTGTTGGTCACCGCGGAACCCGGCCGGAGCCCCCGGCTGCCTGCTCCTCGGCTCGTCCACCGGGTGGATTCGGCCGTTGGAGCAGACGATCTTTGTGTGATCGCCGTGCGCGCCTGGCGCGCGCTCAAGAGCTGATATGTCGCGACGGTTGTCAACCCCCCAACCACCGAAGACCCGCAAATTGCGGGCTTCCAAAGCTCGAGGGGCGGCGGATCAGGCTTGTTTGCGCGACGCGCGGTCAGGCTGATATGCGCGGATCTGTTAGCCGCAGGACCGGATTTCGTCGGGAGGGCCGCCATCTAGGATCGAGCTTGGCCGGGGCGGCTGAAGCCGACCGGTTGCTCATAGCTCTATCGCGGATCCCTCGCGCGAAGGCCTTCACCGCCGCCCCTCGAGCTCTCGGTAGCGAGCTATCTCACTCGATCTGAGCTATCGCCCAGCAAAAGCCGGCGAGCTCGCGGGCAACGGCGACCGTGGTCACGGTCGAGCGCTTGTTCCGCTTCTTCATCCGGGAGTAGGTCCGGTGCAGACGTCGCTGCGCCGACCAGGCGACCGCCACCGCCCCGGGCGGTTGGCCCTCTTGACGGGAAGCGATCCCCCGACCTACCCTCGGCGGGTTGCGGTAGTGCCAGGCGGCCTCAACCAGGAGCCGACGCCCATGGCGTGACCCCGACTTGGTGATCGAGCCGAGCCGGCGGCTCTCGCCAGTTGAGTGCTCCGAAGGCACCAAGCCCAGGTAGCTCATCAGCTGCCCCGCCTTGGCGAAACGGGCGAAGTCACCGATCTCGGCGCAGAGACCGACCGCGCTCAGGGTGTCGATGCCACGCAGACAGCGCAGCCGCCCGACCTCCCTCGCCCAGCTCGAGTCCGGGACCAAGCCGGCGATCTGGCGCTCGAGTTCCCCTCGCCGATGCGTGAGGGCCTCGACCGCGCCGAGGTAGTCGGCGAGGGTCATCTGCGCCGCCGGGTAGGGCATCTCGACCTCACTCAGCCAGGCGTGGTGGCGAGCGGTCCAGTTGTTGCCCGGGCCATCGAAGCGGATCTCGTGGCGCAACAGCAGCTTCGAGAGCCGGTGACGGCCCCGCATCAAGTCCATGCGGATGTCCTCGCGGGCGCGGACCAGGTCACGCAGTGCCTCTTCCTCCGCCCCGGGGACCCGGACTCGGTGGAGCTTGCCGGCGGCCAACAGGCGAACCAGGTGCTCGGCGTCGCGGCGATCGGTCTTGATCCGGTCGGTCGCTCCGCGCGGGATCTTGCCCGGCGCCGCCACCAGGCAGTCGATCTCGGCCGCCTTGAGGCCGCGGGCAAGCCCGTAGCCGGTCGGTCCGGCCTCATAGGTCGCTCTGATTGGTCGCGGCAGTGAGCCGCAGAGTTGAACGACGGGTTGACTCTCGCCGCCGAGCCGCTCGAAGCGGACCTCGCCGGTGTCGATATCGAGGATCGCCGCGACTGTCTTCGCGGCATGCACGTCCAGACCCACCAGGGTCTTAGCCTTCGCCATGTCGGCGCCTCCTATTGAGTTGGGTCGCGTCGCGGCTGCTACCGCGACGCTTCTAGTCCACCCCACCTTCGATGGCGAGGTGCCGACCTATTTCGATGCGCCCGGCCGAAGGCCTACCGGGACATATGGTCTAGATCCATCGGCGCAGGGTCCGGAAGCCCGGGATCCACGCGGGCGGAACCCGACCTCACGGACGCGCGGGAGCATGGTGGCCAATCTCGCCAGAGGCTTGACCCTTTCCCCGGCTTCCCTACGACATTCGTTTAGCTAGGGGACAGGCTCGCTAAAGCCAGGTGCCTCCCCGGGCGATAGGGGGGTTGGAAACGGTAACGACATAGGGGCCAGCCCCTAGAGGACACCGAGGAAGACCATGAACGAGCAAGAGCGAGTCGACGAGCAAGACCTGAGGAGCTACGCCGCCGGCCTGGTGCGATACGACGCCATGCGCAAGCGGGTGTGGATCGGCTCCCAGCGGCTCCACCACGGGCTTACGGGGGCCCTTGTAACGGGTACCGGCGTCGCCTGCCTGGCAGCGCACCGGATCAGCCCACGGGGGGGATTGGAATGGGCTCTCGCCGGGTCGGTGCTGATGGCTCATGACTGGCATGACCGCTCGCATTGGTTCGAGAAGGGTCCGCAAAAAGACTGACGGCACGCAGCCAGACGACGGTCGCACTCCCTTTCAATCAGAGCGAAGCGGCACCGCCTCCGGGAGCACCGTTGCATGGGGAAACGAACCGGGGCCCGCTTTACGCGGGTCCCGGTTCTCAACTATTCCTCCTCGGAACCTCGCTGGTCCTGCAACTGCTCCGACAGCGCCCAGCCCGCGGCGACCCCGATCATCATCGAGATCCGAGTCTCCTCGGCCAGCACGGTCCGTAGTCGCGCCGCCCGCTCATCCGGATCGGCAAGCGCGGCTGCCTCGCTCAACTGTGCCTGGTGGGCCTCCTCGAACCAACCGCCGGCCTCGAGGGCGGAGGCGAGCACGCCTTGGAGGCTCGGGGCGGCGGTGGTGACGATACGGGTAGCCTCCTCGAAACGGTCGGCATCGGAGAGCGCCTCGACCGCTGCCTCGATCTCAGCTCGCGAGTAACGCAGCGCGCTCACGAGCCCGCACCCCGACCGGCGCGCCATACGGCGACCGCTCCGAAGGCCCCGCCGACCAGCCCTCCGGCGACGCCGGCGATCGGGTCCGCGGTCGCCTCCACCAACGGCAGCAGCAGCATCACCGACGCCGCGGCTGCCGCCCCCCAGAAGTCGCGATAGTCCTCGTCGTCGGGGTCACGCCCGGCCCTGGCGAGCACCGCCCACGCGGCGATCAGCCCGAGTGCGACGCCGTTGCCGCCGGCGACCACGAGCGAGCCGACACCGACGGCAGCGAGTGCGCCGAGGCTGCCTGTGGAGATCACCATCACCGCCACCGCGAGGCTGCCGAGCCGCCGCTCCAGTGCCGTCCCGAAGATCGCGATCACCGCGCCGACCGCGATCAGAGCGCCGAGGTCGTCGTAGAGGAAGGGCGCGGTCAGATAGCGCCAGTACTCGTCCCCCAGGGGCCCGATGATCGCTCCCGCCTCACCGATGAACAGCGGGATCGCACGTTGGGCGATCAGCAACACCGCGGCGATCGCGAGTAGCCCGATGGTTACCACCGAGCGCCGCTCGAAGCCGTCGCCTCCGAGGTCGGGCATCCGCAGCCGACGACGCTGGGCACGCTCCGCGCGTTCGGCTTGCTTGCGCAGCTTGCGCTCCCGCCTGCCCTCCTGGACCTTGATCTCGTCCCCGTCACGCCGCAGCTTCGGCGCCCGCTTTCGTAGCCGCTCCCCGCAGTAGGGGCACTCGGTCACATAAGGGCTCGCCTCCGAGCCACAGTTCTTACAAACGACGCTGAGCTCCGGCGACGACACGTGAGCAGGATAGCCGCCTCTATCGCCCGAGCTGG
>JBPCOO010000237.1:0-10567 GCA_051000155.1 Solirubrobacterales bacterium
AGACCGTTGAGGCTGAGCTGGAATCCGCCGTCGGTGTTCGACTCCCCGAAGAGGAGCGCCATCACCACAAACAGCGGCAAGAAGACCGCGATCCCGTCGATCAGGATTGCACCGATCCGCCCGCCGATTACCTCGCTGCTGGTACCGCTCTGCGGCTCATCGCTCGAAGCGGTCCCAGCTGCTTCGCTCGATGGCGTCCGTGCTGCCTCCACCGCACACACCTTAACCGGCAGGTAGGGGGTCCGCTCGAGCCGGCCACCGAGGCTGACTTCACCCGGGCACTGATGGGCGTAGCAGCGCTGCTTTTGCATCCGACGGGTATGCGACCTGGCGGCCTGCTCCAGCGATCATGTCGTCGTCAACCGCCTCAGACCGTGTCTGCTCCGCGTCTTGTTGATCAGGCAGGCGGCCGCCGTCGCCGCTCGAGCCGGTGAGAGCCGGCGTGGCTTCTCGGCCGAGCCCTTACAGGCCGCCTCGCTCCGGGCCGCGCTCTCAGTATTCGTTCCATGCCCGCTCGTCGACCGGATGGTCAGGCCGGAGCTGGACCGGGGAGGCGCTCATCGCCCGCAACCTGACGTCGGACCAGCTCATCCCCTCTCTCACCAGGGCGGGCAGGCCAAGTCCGACCGCGGTGGCGATCTCGACCGCCTGGAGGATGACCCCGTAGGCGAGCGCGTCGGCAGCGCCGACCCCGTAGCCGGTGGTGAGCACGCTGACGACGGCGAGCTGGAAGACGCCGATGTTGGATGGCGTGGCCGGGATCACCGCGGTGACGTTGACCGCGAACAGCACCGCCGCCGCGCCGCCGAGGCCCATCAGCGGCTCGAGCCCCATCGCGGTCGCGAGCGCGTAGCAGGCGCTCACCTGGATCGCCCAAGCGCTCAACTGCGAGGCGGCGGCGAGGGGACCCCTGCGTGGATCGCGAAAGATCGCCAGCCCGGTTCGAACCTTGACCAGCGCCTCCCGAACCGAGCCGACCAACCGCGCGATCGGTCCCGAGCCCGATCGGCGCACCAGCGACGGGGCGGCGAGCACCGCGACCAGCACCAGCGCGGGCGCCAGGCTGACCAGGAAGATGTGCTCGGAGTTGTTGCTGAAGAGGTCGGAGCTGGTGACGATCAAAAATCCCAGCAGGACCAGCGCGACGATGTTCAGCACCGTTTGCGAGACGAGGGTTCCGAGCAGGACCGGGAAGCTCTCGCGGACCCTGCCGACGCGCCGCGCCATCACCATCGCGCGGGCGGGCTCGCCGAGGCGGGCGGGAAGCGTCGCGCTCATCAGCACGCCGATCATCGTCGCCGAGGTGAAGTCCCGTCGCCGCAGCTCACTCCCGGGTAGGGAGGCGCGCGCCGCCAGGTACCAAGCCCCCGCCCGGAAGAAGAGCGAGGCCATCATCAGGGCGGTGGCGATCAGGACCCAGGCGATGTCGGATTGGACCGCGCTATGGACAACGCGATCGACGCCGATCTGCTGAGCGGCGATGAAGGTCAGCCCGGCACCGATCGCCCCGGCGGCGGCGATCCCCACTCGCCTGGCGGCCCGGCGGCGGCGCGATCCCAACTCGATCGGTGGATCCAGGGAGGGCAGGCGCTCAGGGGGCTGACGGTCGCTCCCGTCGGCGGGGACGAGTCCGAACCGCCGAGCGGTCCGGACCATCGGATCGGAAGCCACCGGCGCCGAGACGGCCCGCTCGTAGACGCACTCCACCTGTTGGGCGATCCGCGGCCAGGCGTACCTGCCGGCGGAGGCGCGCGCGGCCTCCCCCATCCGCGACAGCCGCGCGGGGTCGAGGTAGAGCGTACGCAGCTCCTCGGCCAGCCTCTGGGAGTCCCCCGGGGGCACGAGGATCCCGTCGCGACCGTCGCTGACGACCTCGGCGTAGCCGGCGATGGACGAGGCGACGACGGGTGTCCCGGCGGCGAACGCCTCGGTCAAGACCATGCCGAAGCTCTCCCCCGAGAGCGAGGGCGCGCAGAGGACGTCGGCGTCGTCGTAGGCGGCTTCCAGCTCGGCTGCGGGGACGCTCCCCCGCGCGTCGATCGCGGCAAGGGCCTCGGGATCGGCCAGGTGGCGGGCCAGCTCGGCGGCATCGACTCCGATCGCAACCAGCTCGCAGGGAAGATGCACCCGCAGCGCCTCGAACGCGCGCAGGAGCACCGGCAGTCCCTTGCGCTCCTCCCCGCGGCCGACGAAGAGGATGCGCAGGGGCTCAGCGGCGGAGCGGGCTGCCCCATTCGCCGTTTCGCCTGCGAGTGATCGGCTGCCGGGACGATCGCCGCGGTCGAGCGCCACCCCGTTCGGGATCACTTCGTAGCTCCCGCCGAACCAGCGCCGGCCGGTCCACACCGCCGCCTCTGAGACGGCGATCCGGCTATGGAGCTGGTTGAACTTGCGCCGCGCTCCAAGGGCGTTGGCGATGTGGTTGGGCCCCGACTTGGTCGAGTAAGCGTGGAAGGTGCCGACGACCGGCGCCCCGGCGAACGAGCACGCATCCCAGCTCAGCACCGGAGCGGGCGGCTCCTGGACGTGAACGACGTCGAAGCCGCCCAACTCCAGCTCCCGGCGCATGGTCGTGATCGCATCGGGAAAGATCGAGAGGTTGGAGATGGCGCCGTTGGCCCCAAAGCCAACCGTACGCCCGAGGGTGGTCAGGTAATCGGGCAGGGGGCGGTCGCGGGGTGCGAGACCGCGGTGGAGCTTACGAGAGAGGGAATCCGGCGGATCGAAGGGCGCGAGTACGCGAACTTCGTTTCCACGTTCGAGCAGATGCTCCGCGAGTGCCTGAGTGTGCCGATTGACTCCCCCCGCGTAAGTCCACGAGTAAGGACTGACGAGGGCTATGCGCATTTGGCGCTACAGGGTAGTGGACGCCGCAACCGGATCGCCGAAACTAAGCGAAAGCTAAGCCTCACCCGGCTCCGGCTCACTCGTCGCGGCGCCGGCGGGGCCGACCACCCAGCAGACGGCGACGAAGGCGGCGCAGAAGGCGATCCCGACCATCAGCAGGAGGGCTCCGGAGTCGTTGGCAAGGGTCCCGACCGCAACCGCGACCAGCGCTCCGATCAGCCCGGCGCGCGCCGCCGGGCGACCCGCCATCCATCCCCGGAGGCGATCGCGATAGACGACCGCCCCGACCGCCAACAGCAGCGCCGCCAGGAAGTAGGGCGAGGAGATGAATCTGGTGAAGCTGGAGGCGCTCAGCCGGGTCCGGCGCTCGACCACCTGCCCGATCCCGTCCAGGCCCCCGGCCTCCAACACCGTGCGGGAAAGATGCGCGTCGCCGCCCGTGGTCAGATCGATCGCCATCAGCATCGCCACCGCGGCGATGGGGGCGAGGACGAGCAGGGCCGCACGGCGGCGGCCCACTCCGGTGGCGATGATCACTCCGACGGCGCCAGCCGGAAAGGTGATCGCCGCGCCGACGTCGGCGCCGAACCGACCGGGGGCGAACACCAGGACGCCCGCCAGAGCCGCAACCGCCGCCGCAATCGAGACCACCCGGCACGGGTTCGATGGGCGGAGCGCCGCCACCGCGGCCGCCGGTCCGAGTGCCAGCAGAGCGCCAATGGAAGCCTCCAGCTCATTGCCGATGCCGAAGAAACGGACCCCGATCACCGGGTTCGGCCCGATCAGCGAGAGCGAGGTAAGAGGCGATCCCGCGACCACGTCGACCGCGTAGCCGACCACGCTCAGCCCGGCGGCGATGGCGAAGGCGCCCAGCGCGGCGCGCTCGGCCAGGCGGGGCCGGAGGGCCAGCCAGGCGGCGGCTGCCAGCCCCGGCGCCCCGAGGCCGATCACCAAGCGCTCGACCAACTCGGAGGGATAGAGGCCCGCGGTGAAGAGCAGCAGAGCCGGCAGCAGGGCGATCGAGATGCCGAGCAGCCCGACCGCCGGCCGTGCCCACCGCCGCCCGCCGAAGACGCCGGCCAGCAGGGCGAGCACCGACCAGACGATCAGGTTGGTGCCGATTACCGGGCCCCGGCGGAGGCTGACCACCTGGAGCCGGCCCTCGAGCCGGTCGAGCTCGGCGGGGCCGGCCGACCCGGTGCTCTCGATCGGGCGTCCGGTCATCTCCTCGGGCGCCTCGATCCCGACTCGCTCGAGCACCGTGGGGGCGATGTCGGTCGAGAGCACGTAGCCGTCGATGCGGGTCGTCTTCGAGCGCAGGGCACCGTCGAAGCCCCTACCCGCGATTCCGACCGACATCAACCTCCCGGTCGGCGGCGGCCGCTCGAAAGCGATCAGGATGTCATCGCCGCGGAGCTTGGAGACCAGGTCCGAGAGCCCGGATGCCCGCGCCCTTCCGATCGTCACCCCCGGACAGGTCCCCAGCTCGCACCCCTCGGCGAACTCGATCTCGCCATCGAGGTCGACTCCGATCAGTGCCGGATCGCCGGTGCCGCGCTCGGCCACGATCGGGATTTCCCCTGAGCCAAGGGTCTCTGCCAGAAGGCCGGGGATGATGTCTGCCGGAGCCTCGAGCCCGCGCTCGAGGGTCACCTCCCAGCGCTCATCGGCGAGTGAGCCGCGTCTGGCCTTGAGCAACGGCAGCGGCGCCGGATAGAGCGAGGTGAAGACGCGGTTGCCCTGGGAGATGTCGAGGTAGGTCTGATCGGCCGGAGCGAAGCCGAGCGCGGGGCTGAGCAGGCCGGGTGCCAGCGCGGGGTCGGCCGCCGCGATCTCGGAGACGCTGGTGCCGCTGGGGAGGATCGCGATCGCCACGCGAGAGGAGGCGTCTGCCTCGGCCGTGGCCGCGGGGACCATCGCCGCGGTCAGTAGCATCGCCACGATGGCCGAGCGCACCTTCGTCAAGTTCAGCTTCTTCAAGATCGATCCTGCCTGGCAGCGCGGGGATGAGGATGAGCGCGCCGCCGACAAGCGAGAGTTCCTCGCCGCCTGCGAGGACTATGCCACCGACCGTCCATTGCGGGCCTACTCTACGGTCGGCACCCGCGGGGACGTCGACCTTGTCCTGATCAGCCAGAGCCCGCGGCTGGATGACATCCACACCTTCCACGTCGTCCTCGCCCAGAGCGGACTCGCCAAGTGGGCAGCCACTCCCTACTCATATCTTGCGATGACCAAGCCCTCGCCCTACTCGGAGCAGGAAACCCGCGAGGCGCTGTTCACCTCGAAGTACAAGTACTGCTTCATCTACCCGTTCGAGAAGAAGCGCGAGTGGTATCGACTCGAGCCGGACGAGCGGATGCGGATCATGCGCGAGCACATCGAGATCGGCAGGGAGTATCCGCAGATCACGATCAACACCGCTTACTCGTTTGGGATCGACGATCAGGAGTTCGTGGTCAGCTTCGAGTGCGAGCAGCCCGGCGACTTCCTCGACCTGGTCCAGGCCCTGCGCGGCTCCGAGTCCAGCGCCTGGACCCTCCGCGACACTCCGATCTTCAGTTGCGTGGCGATGAGCACCGCCCACGCCCTCGACGCGCTGGACGGGGCGGCGACGGCGCACCCGCTCGGCGCGCCCGCCTGAGCCGCGCGCGCCCGGGCGGATTCGAGGCTGCCGCTCCGAGCGCGCTAGCGTTTCCCCCCATGTCCGCCCCCGGAACCCAGGAGAGCCCCATGCGGGTCGCCGTGGTCGGCTCCGGGCCGGCCGGTTTCTACGCGGCCGAAGCCCTGTTCGCCCACCCCGAGCTGGCGATCGAGGTCGACATGGTCGACCGGCTGCCGACCCCCTTCGGCCTGGTGCGCGCCGGCGTGGCTCCCGACCATCCCAAGATCAAGAACGTCATTCGTCGTTACGAAAAGACCGCAGGGCATCCCTCGTTCCGCTTCTTCGGCAACATCGACGTCGGTGCCGACGTCGCCGCGGAAGAGCTCCGCCACAACTACAACGCCGTGATCTGGGCCTACGGCGCTGCCGCCGACCGCAAGCTCGGGATCGAGGGCGAGGACCTTCCAGGCTCGCACCCCGCCACCGAGTTCGTCGCCTGGTACAACGGCCATCCCGACTTCGCCGACCGCGACTTTGACCTCTCCTGCGAGCGGGTGGTGGTGGTGGGCAACGGCAACGTCGCCGCCGACGTCGCCCGGATGCTGGTGCTGACCCCCGAGGAGCTCCGCGCGACCGATACGGCCGACCACGCGATCGAGGCGCTGGCGAGCTCACAGGTGCGCGAGGTGTTGGTGCTGGGGCGTCGCGGCGCCGCCCAGGCGGCCTTCACCAACCCGGAGGTGCGCGAGCTGGGAGCGCTCGTGGACGCCGACGTGGTGATCGACCCCGAGGACATAGTCCTCGACGAGGCCAGCCAGAGCTTCCTCTCCTCCGACGCCTCCGATGCGACCAAGACCAAGAACATGGCCAGCTTCAGCGAGCTCGCCGCGAGATCGCTCGAGGGCAGGCGCAAGCGGGTGGAGCTGCGCTTCTGCCGCAGCCCGATCGAGATCTCCGGGCATGGAAGGGTCGAGCGGATCCTCTTGGGCATCAACGAGCTGCGTCTCGACGATGGCGGCGCGGTACGGGCTATCCCGACGGGGGAAACCGAATGGGTGGAGTGCGGCATGGTCCTGCGCTCGATCGGCTACAAGGGCACGGCGATCGAGGGGGTGCCCTACGACGACGACCGCGGGATCGTCCCCAACGAATCCGGCCGAGTGCTCACGACCGACGGCAGCCACCTCGGCGGCGACTACGTCGTCGGCTGGATCAAGCGCGGCCCGAGCGGGATCATCGGAACCAACAAAAAGGACGCCAACGAGACCGTCGAGAGCCTGTTCGCCGACGCCGCCGAAGGTGGCATCCCGAACCGGGACTGCCCGACCGACGCGCTGCCCGAGCTGCTGTCCTCACGCGAGGTCGACTACGTCGAATACGACGGCTGGCGCGCGATCGACGAGCTGGAGACCTCCCGCGGAGAGCCCCAGGGGCGCCCGCGAGTGAAGCTGACCGACGTCGGCGAGATGATCGAGACCGGTCGCTCTGGCGGCGGCAGCGAGTAGGCGCGGCTACGATCTCCGGGCATGGCCGACCTACGGGAGATCCAAGGGATGATCGAGGATGCGCTCCCCGGGGCCCGGGTCGAGGTGGTCGACGAGACCGGCGGCGGCGATCATCTGCGGGCGACGGTGATCGCCTCCCAGTTCGAGGGGGAGAGCCGGATCAACCAGCATCGGATGGTCAAGCGTGCCGTCCGCGAGCGCTTCGAGGACGGCCAGATTCACGCGCTCAGCGTGAAGACGGGGCTGCCGACGAACTAGGCTCCCCGCGGCGGGTCGGGCCGGTCCGGGGCCCGGAACGTGCCGGCGAGGTAGCGCTCGGTGGCGCCGGCGGGGCGCGGTGCGCGTCCTTCCGACCGGCGCGAGATTGGCCGGGACGGCGGCCGGCGGCCGCGGAAGCACTCTTCCCGCTGTCCACATCGAGCTGCCCTAAGCTTGCCAGTGGATCCCAACTTCCCAGGAGGCTTACCCCGATGGCGGCAAACCCAGAACTACGCGAGCAGGTCGAAAGTGCGATCTCCCAGAATGACGTCCTGCTGTTCATGAAGGGCACCCCGGAGATGCCCCGCTGCGGCTTTTCCATGCGGACCGTCGGCGTGCTCGAGCAGCTCGGAGTCGAATACGGCGCAATCGACGTGCTACCGGTGCTCCAGCCGCTGCGTGAGGTCACCGAGGAGATCGCCGACTGGAAGACCTTCCCCCAGCTCTACGTCAAGGGCGAGCTGGTCGGCGGCTGCGACATCATCGAGGAGATGTTCGAAGCCGGCGAGCTGGCCGAGCTGGTCGGGGTGGAGCAGCCCACCGATCCGGTCACCGCACCGGCCGCCGACACCGGCCCGCCGGCACAGAGCGGGCCGATGCAGATCGAAACCTGAGGGGGGCCGGAGCCCCGGCGGGGGGCCCTATCCCTCCGGCGTCTCCACCTTGACGCCCTCCTGCTCCTCTCCGCGCTCGGGGCCCGAAGAGCGTACGGACTCGGGCCGCTCGCCTCTCGACTGGGGGGCACCGCCGTTGGCTCCGTTCGACCGCACTGCTGCTAGCTCGTTGGCATTCGCCGGCCGCACCTCGCCGTCGCCGCCCTTGTAGGGGCCGGGCTTCTGCCGCGGCTTGCCGCCGGGGAAGGCGAGGCGGGCAATCGTCCGGTTGACCATTCCCCACTGCTGGAAGAACGGCCCGCTGTTGTACGGGAGGTCGTAGCGCTCGCAGATCTCCTTCACCCTCGGCGCGATCTCCGCGTAGCGCGTGGAGGGCATGTCGGGGAACAGGTGATGTTCGACCTGGTAGCCGAGGTTGCCGCTCATCACGTGGAACATCGGGCTACCCTGGATGTTGGCGGCGCCGATCAACTGGCGGATGTACCAACCGCCCTTGGTCTCGTCCCGGGTCTCATCCTCGCTGAAGGTGTAGGTCTGATCGGGGAAGTGCCCACAGAAGATGATCGCGTGGGTCCAGAGGTTGCGGATGACGTTGCCGGTGGCGTTGGCCTTGACCGTCGCCTTGAACGTCTTCCGGCCCGTCTCCAACGCCTTCGAGGCGGCCTCGCCATAGACCTGACCACGCTTGCGTCCCTGGAGCTTGTCGCGGAGGAAGCCACCCTTGCGCTTCGGTGAGGAAGGAACGGTGTTCGCGGCCTCCCTTGCGTGCCAGAGGAAGGCGACGGCGCCGGCCGCCGCGGCGCTCACCAGCGGCCAGGCGATGTAGTCCTTGGTGATCTGGTCGCGGGCCTTGCCACTGATCCCCTTGAGGCCCTCGATCATCTCCCCGGTCGACTTCTCGCCCTTGCGGAAGGCCTCGAGGTCGAGGTCGTGCAGGGCTACTCCCCACTCGAACAGGCCCATAAGCACCAGGTTGTAGAGCGGCTGGAAGAGGTAGATCGGATGCCATTTCTGCTCCGGATCGATCCGCATGATCTCGTAGCCGAGATCCTTGTCCTTACCGCGAATGTTGGTGTAGGTGTGGTGGATGTAGTTGTGAGAGTGCTTCCATGACTCGGCGGTGGAGGCGGTGTCCCAGTCCCAGACGTCGGAGTGGATCTTGGGATCGTTCATCCAGTCCCACTGGCCGTGCATGACGTTGTGGCCGATCTCCATGTTCTCGATGATCTTGGCCGTCCCCAAGGTCGCGGTCCCGACCAACCAGGCCGGCGAGAAGCGCGCCGCCAGTAGCTCGATCCGCGCGAACACCAGCAGACGCCGCTGGAAGGCGATCATCGAGGTGATGTAGGTGCGATCGCGCTCGCCGAGGCTCTCGTAGACCTCGTCGTGGATCGCGTCGAGCTCCTTGCCGAGCTGCTCCAATTGCTCGTCGGTGAGGCGGTGGAGCGGATTCTCAATGCCGCCGTTGGTTGATTCCTTCTCGATCGTTGTGGTGCTCATGGGGTTCCCTCCAGTTGGTTGGATTCAATTGCTAAGCGTTGACTTCGACGGGGCCCTCGGGGGCGTTGATGCAGATGCGAATCGTCGCCCCCTCCTCCCCGTGGACCTTGCCGCTGGTGAGATCGCGGACGCGACCGCTGACCAGCTCGCAGGTGCAGGTGTGGCAAATGCCCTCGCGGCAGCCGAAGTCGAGATTGAGGCCCTCGTTCTCGCCGACCTCGAGGATCGGGGTGGTGCCGTCGCTACTCGCCTCGACCTCGCTCTTGAGGAACTTGACGGTCCCACCCTCGCCGTCGGATTCGGTCAGCTTCTTTTGGAAGCGCTCGACGTTGAAGCGCTCGGCGTCGACCCCCTCGTCTTGCTCCCAATGCTCGGAGCATGCGTCGAGCAGGTCGCCGGGGCCCGAGGCGTAGGTATCTCGCTCGCGCCAGTCGGGGCAGAGGTCCTCCAGGTCCGTTGGTTCGATCCGCTTGATCTGGTCAGTCAGATGCAGGTGGACGCTGTAGCTCGGGTACCTATCCTCCAGCGCCTCGAGCTCGTCGCCGAAGATCACGCGCTCGCGCGAGCCTGCGGAGTGCAGATGGACGATGTCGGGCACCGACCCCTCCGCGTCGAGCCCTCGCAGCATGCTCATGATCGGGGTGATGCCGCTGCCGGCGCTGATCATCAGGACCTTCTCCGGCGGGTCATCGGGCAGGGTGAAGTCCCCCTGGACGCCGCCGAGGCGGACCAGGGTGCCAGGGTTGGCGATCTCGTTGAGGTAGGGGGAAACCTTGCCCTCGGGGACCGTCTTCGGCGCGATCGAGACGTAGTCGGCCTCCGGAGGGGAGGTGAGCGAGTAGGCGCGCCAGTAGTGAATCCCGTCGACGATCACCCCGACCCGAAGGTACTGGCCCGGCTTGTGCCCCTTCCAGCCCCAGCCGGGCTTGATCACGACGGTGACCGCGTCGTCGGCCTCCTGAGTGATCCGCTCGATCCGACCACGCAGCTCGTCCGTGGACCACAGCGGATCGATCATCGCCAGGTAGTCGTCCGGCAGTAGCGGCGTGAACAACGAGCGGATCGCGTGCCGGCCGCGCCTGAGCAGGCGCGGGGCGTTGGGATCGGCGGGGCGCTCAGCCATCGACTACCGCATCCTTCGGGTCAGGGAGGCCGTCAAGTGTGTCTCCAGGCTCATTACTTGCGGTAACTTACCATAGGTAACATACCCAGGGTTAGTGAGTCTCGTCACTCCATCG
>JBPCOO010000239.1:0-5213 GCA_051000155.1 Solirubrobacterales bacterium
CCGCCGGCCGAGGTGCCGACCCGGAGGATCTCCGCCATCGCCGCCGAGCGCTGGGGCCTCTCGAGTGATGCGATCAGGTCCGAGCGCTCGCTGAGAATGTCCCCCGCGAGGATGACCAGGGCCTCGAGGTCGAGCCGATCGGAGGTGGAAGGATCCGGCCCGAGCAGGGGGTAGTACTCGAGCGCGCGAAATCCCGCGCCGGCCGACGTAGCAGAGTCGTTCGACCGGATCGAAGCTGGCCGCGGGTCGGCCCTCCTTCGCCAGCCAGCTATCGATCAGCGCGTTACCGAAGCGGTCGGGGAGCGAGTCGGCAAGCATCCCCGGGAGTCCGCGAAAGCTGCCGTCGGCGAGCGCCGGGAAGCGGTAGGGACCCGGCCGCAGCGGCAGCGAGACGGTGAGGACTCGACCCCGGAGCCTCTAGCTTCTGGAGGGGGCTTCGATCGGGGTCGGGAACCAGCAGATCGAGCCCTTCGGCGAGATCCAGCGCTCGCAGGAGCCGGATCAGGCTGGTCGTCGACGCGGATTCGCCGGCCTCGATCCGCTGCATCGTGGCTGACCTTTGCCTCCGTCCGCGACGAGCGCGAGTGGGGCGAGGGCCGGCTTTGCCTCTGGGCGGCGGGCCCGGCCGAGCTGCAGCAGGCTTTGGTCAACGATGGTCCGGAACGCTTCTCCGTCCCGCCTTACGTCGGTCACCGCGGCTGGGTCGGACTGCGGCTCGATCTCCCCAAGGTCGACTGGGACGAGGTCGCCGGCGTGATCGAGGACGCCCACACCTACATTGTCGAGCGCTGAGAGGATCGGGGTCCGTGGCTGACGCAGTGACTTGCACATCTCGAACAGGCGGAGGTCGCGTGGGAGGGGCGTTCGACTGCGCCCGGCAGGGCAAGCGCGATCGGGCGAATCTTCTCCATCGCCGCCTCCAGCCGGGGCGTGCTGACGATTGGCTGGGCCATTCGCTCCGTTCTATCGCAGAAGCGAGTCGGGCACTTCTTTGGAGGCGGCCCCGCGGGGCCGTTTGAGCTGATCGGAGGCGAATCGGGGTCCCGACATCCCGGTATCGTCCTCCGTAGATGGGCGGCAGGGATCCTCAAGAGGACCATGTGGTGACCGGCGATCACAGGCGCCGTAGCGCGATGACGCCGAAGCTCTTCGTCCTGCTCGTTGTCTTCGTGCTCGGCTCGGGGGCCGTCTCCTACGCGGTCGTCGGCCCAAACCTGCCGACCAACGACGTCGAGGCCCAGCTCGCGCTCGGCGAGCAGGAGCCGACGACGGAGCCGATCTCGTTGAAGGGACCGGAGCTCGCGCCGGTTCCGCGAGCCCGCTGCGGCGTCGGCTCCGATCCGCTCCGCGGCATCCAGGGTCGCGTCAGCGCCGAGGCGATCAACTCCCCGGGTGCCGTCGACGGCTGGACCTGCAACGTCCAGCCGGTCGGCCAGGCGCCGACTCCCGGCGGCTTCCGGGTCTGGCGCTATGAGGACCCGCAGGGCAACGTCTGCGCCTACTACGACACCTCAGCCGCCGCGCCGGCGAACCTGACCAGTCTCGCCGGCGGTCCCACCCCGGGCGTCGTCGTCCTCGACATGTCCGATCCGGGCAACCCGGTCGAGACGGCGCGGTTGACGACCCCCGGCATGCTCGCCCCGCATGAGTCGCTGAACCTGAGCCCCCGTCGGGGCCTGCTCGCGGCCGAGGTCGGCAACGCGCTGACGCTACCGGGCACCCTCGACGTCTACGACGTCCGGACCGACTGCCGGCACCCGAAGCTGCTCTCGCTGCTACCGACGGTGACCGGCCACGAGAGCGGCTTCAGCCCCGACGGGCAGACTTACTGGGTCGCCGGCGGCGTCGGCTACATCAAGGCGATCGACCTCAGCGACCCGACTGACCCGCGCGAGATCTGGAGCGGGGCCTACTACTCCCACGGGCTCAACTTCTCCCGCGACGGCGAAACGATGTACCAAACCGATCCGATCAACGGGAGCGTCGGCGTCTTCGACGTCAGCGAGATCCAGGACCGCGAGCCCTCGCCCCAGGCCCACGAACGGCACCGCCTGACCTGGGACACCGTCTCGATCCCCCAGAACACGATCCCGCTGGAGATCGACCGCAAGCCCTACCTACTCGAGTTCGACGAGTTCGCCTTCCGCTTCAATCCCGCCACTCTCGCCGACCGTGTCGGCGCCGGCCGCCTGATCAACATGACGCGCCCGGCCAAGCCGCGCATCGCGTCGAACCTCCGACTCACCGTAAACATGCCCGCAGCCCACCGCGAGTACAGCAGCGACCCCAGCCCATTCGGGCCGGCCAACAACGCCCTCACCTACGCGGCCCACTACTGTGCCGTCCCCCGCCAGAAGGACCCAGGCATCGTCGCCTGCTCCTTCCTCAACTCGGGCCTGCGCATCTTCGACATCACCAAGCCCCGCAAGCCCCGCGAGGTCGCCTACTTCATCGCCCCACCCAACGACGGCAAGGTCCCCGGGCTCCTACCCGGCAACCTCGCCCTCTCCCAACCCGCCTTCGACCCCAAGCACCGCGATGTCTGGTACACGGACGCGGGATCAGGCTTCTACAGCGTCCACCTGGGGCGGGAGGTGTGGCCGCGAAATCAGCCTGATGAGCCTGGGGGAAGCGGCGAGAACGGAGCCGGCGACAAGGGCAAGGGCGGCACGAAGGACTCGGGCAAGGCGGGAGGCGGTGACTCGGACTCGGGCACGCCCGGAGGCGACGGCTCGGGCTCGAGCGACGATGGGAGCTTGAACGACGACGGTAGTGGCAGCTCGATCACCGTGGCCACTGACACCTCGCCGACGCCATCATCCGGCGCCAGCCTGCCGTTCACCGGGCTCCAGCTCGGGGCGATGTTGGTGATGGGGCTGGCGCTGCTGGGCGCCGGCCTGATGCTCCGCCGGGGATCCCGGCTCCGCAACTGAGGCGTATCCGGCGTGATCCGAGAGGGCCTAACCGTGATTCCCTTCTACCGCAGCAGCGAGCCCGGCAGCCCGGCGACGGCGGCGACGCCGAGGGCGGAGCGGGGTTCGTAGGCGGCGCGCCAGAGGCCGCCGTGGGCAGCGCCCTGGCTGAACAACTCCTCGGGGTGGGCGTCGGGGCCAGGCGGCGGCGACTCGCAGTTGAGGTCGTGAGCGAGCAGGGCGGCCATCAGTACCCGGGTGGTGCGCGGCTCGAATACCTCGATCCCGAAGTGGCGGGCGCCGGCATAGGCGGCGGCGAGGATCCGGTTGCTGGTGACCGAGCTGGTCCAGCTCGAGGGAGCGACGTTGAAGGAGACCGCCCGGCCGTCGGCTCGCGCGATCACGCCCCGCCAGCGCTGCATCCGCTTGGCGAGGGCATAGTTCTGCCCCTGGATCCCGACCAGCGCGTCGGCGACGCCGCGGCCGTCGGGGAGCACCCGCTCGTAGCTTTGCTGGAACAGCCGGCCGCCGGAGAGTAGCCGCAGCGGCGTCTGCGCCAGCGTTCGGAGCTTCCGCTCCTGCCAGCGGCGGTTTGCCTCCTCGACCACCTCGGGGCCGACCAGGTAGGCGTCGGTGGGGGTCGCCAGGTAGGCGATCGCGGCGAGGGGATCGTCGGCGGCGATCTCGGTCCCGAGCACGTCGGCGGCGGCTGAGACCTGCGCGTGCAGGGCGCCGTCCATGTAGGCGTAGGTGCCGACCACGAGGCCGTCGTCGGCGCGGTTGGCGCGGACCCAGGCGATCGCCTCCGGCAGGTCCTCGCGCAGGTCGATCCCAGCGCGCTCAGCCAGTGGGCCGTCGCCCTCGCGAACGGGGAAGGTGACGTTGCCGGCGCTCGACTCAGCGGACTCAAGGAGGCGCTTCCAGATCTTTGGCTTCGGCACGTCGATCGCCATCAGGCTCGCTCCCCACTCGAGCAGGGGTTCGTAAGGTCCCATCTCCGAGCCGGCGCCGATCAGGAGCAGGCGCCTGCCCGGCAACGCCAGCCACTCGGGGTGGTCGGTCACGGTCTCGATCGCCGCCTTGAACGACGGCTCGACGATCCCGCGCTCGACCCAGTCGGCGAGCTGCGCGCGGAGGCGATCGCCGCTCAGCTCCTCGTCGCCATAGGGAACGACCAGTTCGTCCCGAGGCTCGGCATCACCCTCGATCGTGACCGCATCGCGCAGCTTCGCCGGGTCGGGCCCCACCGAGCTGGCCTCGCCGACCGCGACCACCTCGCCGTCGCGCTCGAAGCTGAGCCGCTCGCGCACCGAGGCGATCCCGGCTCGGGCGATCCCGATCGCGGCGGTGGAGTCGGCCGCCGACGCTTCGGTCAGATCGCGAACGTGGGTCAGATACTCCTCACGCCACTTCCGCTCGTCAGAGATTCGGTCGGCCAGCCCGCCGTCGGCCGCGCGCGCGGCATCGGCGAAGATCGCCCGACCGGTCTTGGTGGTGCTGCGTCCGCCATCGAGCTGAGGAAAGACGACGCCGGTCTCCGCCCGCGCCGCCATCAGCGGATACCGCGGCCTTGACGGCCTCCGAGCATGCTCAGATCACCGTGTCCGAGCGCGTTTTCAGATCGCTGCTGCATCTAGTAGGTATCCCCTTCCCGCACGAAGGGATCCCTAAAACCTTCCGGTCCAGCCCGGAATCAATCACTTCCTCTTGAGCATGGATTGTCCCGATCGCTCGTATCATTCGCGGGAGCTGGTACCAGACGGGCGGATAATCCCGCTCGGGAAAAGGCAGGATCAGCGAAGGACAGATTCCGGCTCTTGTCCCGATTGGGAAAATCATGAGCACCCGGTCCGTTGACAACGCCTCCGATCTCGGCGCCGCAATCAGGGCGCGGCGCAAGGACGACTGTGGCGAACGTCGACCTTCATCTGTTTCCCCTTTGGGTTGAGCCGCAAGCGGCCGTTGAGGCGGTCGGGGTTCCGAGCGCGCGCAGGCGCCCGGTAGCCGGCCGCGCTCCCGGGTCGTTGCTGCCATCCACCTAGGATGAATCGTTCACCGCGAGCGAGGAGGGCGTAGATGGCCGATGCAGAGAGTTCCGAGATCCGCGAAGGCGCGGGCTCGGTCCCCCGCGACCGCGACGACGACTACACCCGCGAGGCCCAGGGGGCGCGTCGCCAGTTCGCCGAGGAGTGGTCCGGCGCCTCGCTCGAGCACACCTCCTCCTACTCGTTCGACCCCGGCGTGCTCCCAGGCAACGTCGAGAACTTCCTCGGGGTCGCGCAGGTGCCGATTGGGTTGGCG
>JBPCOO010000325.1:0-3250 GCA_051000155.1 Solirubrobacterales bacterium
ATCACGCACTCGGGGCCTATCCGGACCGAGCGGTAGGCGCTGATCGTGCATTCCTGTCCCATCACCGTCTTGGCCCCGATCTCCACCTCACCTTCGTGGCAGCGGATCTTGGTCCCGTGACCGATCCAGGCGAACCGGCCAAAGCGCAGCTCGGCTTCGCGGCTCACCTGGAGTTGGAGCCGCGGCCCGAGAAAGACCATGCCGTCGGTTCGTATCCGCCGTCCGGAGGTCGAGAGGTAGCGGTGGCGCAGGTACCGACCCAGCAGACGGCCGTACTTGCCACGCACCATCCCGTTTTGGTGGACGAACGCGAGCGTTCCGGCGAGCCGGTGACGCGCGGGCGGGGAGGCCGCCGCCGGCGAGCCCGACTCCCGCTGGACCACGGCGGAATCGTCCTGTTTCTCGACGGTCGGAGCACCCATCGGCGCAGATCATAGGTTGCCGCGGGCCCCGTATCCGCGACGGGTCCCGGTCCGGATCCAGGGACGCGGTCAACTATCGAGATACGCTCCAACGCCCTCACCCTGCCATCATCAACCGTCTCATGCAGACCACCGAGGAGTTGCTGGAGAAGCTGGTCGAGGGTGACAAGCGAGCCCTCGCGCGAACCATCTCCCTGATCGAGAACGGCGATCCCGAGGGCGCGAGGTTGGTGGGCGAGGTCTTCCCGCGCACCGGCAGTGCCAGGATCGTCGGACTCACCGGGCCTCCGGGGGTCGGCAAGAGCACCCTCATCAGCGCCCTGACCAAGCTCCTGCGCTCGCGCGATCGCAAGGTCGGTGTGCTCTCGATCGATCCCTCGAGCCCGTTCACCCGCGGCGCTCTCCTCGGCGACCGGATCCGTCTCTCCGAGCACTTCCTCGACACCGACGTCTTCATCCGCTCAATGGCCTCGCGGGGCGCCCTCGGTGGCCTCGCGGAGGCCTCGCTTCAGGCGGCCCTGGCGATGGATGCGGCCGGAAAGGACGACATCCTGCTGGAGACGGTTGGAGTCGGCCAGGCTGAGATCGACGTGGTCGACCATGCCGACACCGTCATCCTCGCGCTGATGCCGGGCTCGGGAGACTCGATCCAGGCACTCAAGGCCGGGGTGATGGAGATCCCCGACGTGATCGTCGTCAACAAGTCCGACCATCCGCTCACCGACACCATGGTGCGTGAGGTCCGCACCGCGCTCTCGCTGGGGCCGCAGGGGAGCTGGAAGGTGCCGATCCTCAAGACCGAGGCGGCCAAGGAGGAGGGGATCGAGGAGCTGCTGGAGGCGCTCGACTCCCACCGTGCCCACATCGAGGCCGAGGGCACCCTGAGCGAGCGCCGGGCGCGCAACCTCCGCAACGAGGTGCTGGGCTTGGCCGCGGCGCGGATGCGACGTCGACTCTCCGAGCGCGCGGAAACGGACCCCGAGGTGGCGGGTTTGCTCGAGCGCGTCGTCGCTCGTGAGGTCGACCCCGCCAGCGCCGCCCGCGACCTGCTGGAGCGTGAGACCGGTGCCTGAGGAGCTGGCCGAACCGGGCGAGGACTCCGAGCGCGCCGATGGACCCGGCCGATCCGGCACCGTCGAGGTGCCCTTCGAGCTGGATGAGATCCATCGTTGGACCGGTCACAAGCTCGACGACCTCGAGGGCGCGACCACCGGTCGGGTGGAGGGGGCCTTCGTCGACGCCGAGGACGGTCTCCCGCGCTGGCTGGTGATTCGAGTGGGACGGCTGGGGCGCCGCTCGGCGTTGCCGATCCACCTGGTGGCGGCCGGCTTCAAGCGGGTGTGGGCGCCCTACCCCAGGGACCTGATCCGCTCGGCACCCGCCGTCGATCCCGCTGCCGGCCTCATCCCCGAGCAGGAGGTTGAGCTCTGCGACCACTTCGGCATTCCCGAGGGCGATCTGCGGCGCGCGGAGCTGGCGGAGCGTCCGGCGGGGTCAAGCTCCTCGCTCCTCGCCGACTGAGCTCGAGTGGTCTGAGCCCACCGCCGCGGTCGGGCGCTCCGTTTAACCGGACCCTTTGCCATCGCGCTGGCTGGAGGGCTCACTCGGACTCGGCTTCTGCTCCCGCGGGGGAGCTGGTGGCCATCGGTAAGCCGTGTGCGGGAAAACCGCACACACGGATTGAAAGGGGGATCTGGAAACAGGCCTTGCGGGTACTGCGCCAGTGACTACCAATGGCCGGCAAGCTCGGCGTGGAACGATCTCGGCTCGAATTCGTTGTGGGTGCGCTCGGCCTCGTGGGAGAGGCGCTCGGCGGCGCTGCCCAGGGCGCGGACGAGGTTGTCGAAGCCTTCGCGCACCGGGGCAGCGTCCTCCAGCCGTGCGACCACCGCCTCAGCCTTCTCGATCAGTTCGTCGGTGAGCTGGGAGATCCGCTCCTGGCGAACCTCCACGAGCTGGTCGGCGCGATCGCGGGAGGCGTGCAGGTACTCACGAGCTTCGGCCCGGGATTCGAGCCGTAGCTGTGCAGCTTCTTGTTCGACCGCGTCGAGGATCACCGACACCCGGCGGGACACCTCGGATGCCAGCCCTGTCCGGCGAGCTCGGCGGGGTCCTGGTTGCTGTCTTGGTCGGAGGTCATCTCGCTTTCCCCTTCTGGCTGGCCAGACTAGCCGACCATCCGCCCGTCGTTTGACAACCACCTGGCACCGGTAATTCGATATGCAGCTCGGGTGGTGTAGGTGGTCAGCAACCGAGCTGACGCGCGATCACCATCTGCTGGATCTCGTCGGTGCCCTCGCCGATGGTGAGGATCTTGGCGTCGCGGTAGAAGCGACAGACCGGATACTCCTCGATGTAGCCGTAGCCACCGTGGATCTGCACCGCCTCCTCGGTCGCCCGGACCGCCAGGCGACCGGTTATCAGCTTCGCCTGGGCGGCGGTGAGGGTGAAGCTCTCGCCCCGATCCTTCTCGATCGCGGCCCGCCAGGTGAGCAGCCGCGCCGCCTCGATCTGGGCGGAGAGGTCGGCGATCTTCGCCTGGATCGCTTGGTAGGAGGAGATCGGCTTGCCGAAGGCGTTGCGCTCCTTGGCGTAGGAGACGGCTTCGTCCAAGGCGCCCTGGGCGAGCCCGACCCCCATCGCCGCCACCCCGATGCGGCCACCGTCGAGGATGTGGAGGAACTGCTTGAACCCGGCGCCTCGAGGTCCCAGCAGCGCATCCTCTCCGACCTTGGCCCCCTCGAAGGTGAGTGGCCGGGTGTCAGAAGCGTTCCAGCCCATCTTCCGGTAGGGCTCGCCGATCTCATAGCCGTCGGTCCCGTTGGCCA
>JBPCOO010000335.1:0-3719 GCA_051000155.1 Solirubrobacterales bacterium
GCACAGCAGTTTCCACCTCCAAGCTCCGGTCCGCACGAACGCCTCACCACGGTCGAAGATCGCGCGCTCGGCAGAAGTCAACTGGCCGACAAAACTGCTCCCTTGGGTCGTCAGAATCGCGTGGCCCTGTGGCTTCACGATCCGCTGAAGCTCGGTCAGCCACTCGCGCTGGCTGGGGAGGTCAAGGTGGCTTCTGTGTCCAGTGCCGCGCCCGCGTCGGCCAGCGTCCGGAAAAACTGCTCGACGTACGCCTGCCCGGAGCGCCAGAAGATCTCCTCCCGACCAGGCCCGTCGAGCTCGATTCCCCCTCGACCACTCGACACCACGAAGGAGGCAGCTCAGTCGCCAAGAAGTCGCTGCGCCTCTGCCCGGATCGACTCCCGGAACCTCGGTGCGTCGAAGCGCTCAGCGTGCGCCCTGATCTCGGCCGGGCGGTAGCGCTCGGGCTCGAAGCGGCTGATCGCCTCGACCAGGCAGTCGACGCTCTGCTCTGCGAACAGCTCGCCGCCGACGCCGATGGGAATCGTCTCCAGCGCGCCCCCGCCGGCGAAGGCCAGGACCGGACGGCCACAGGCCATCACCTCGACCGGGACCAGGCCGAAGTCGTCCCGGCTGGGAAAGACGGCGAATGAGCACCGCGCCATCGCCTCAACCAGCTCATCGTCGGCAAGCGCCCCGCGGAACTCGACATTGGCGGGCGCGATTCGCCGCAGGCGCTCCGCCTCGGGCCCGTCTCCGGCGACCACCAGTCTTCGCTCGGGCATCCTGCGGAATGCCTCCACCACCATCGTCGGTCGCTTGTAGGGCTCGATCAGCCGTCCGCAAAGCAGCGCGTAGTCCTCGGGCGAGGCCGCCGAAGGCCGGAACTTGCAGCAGTCGACCGGAGGGTAGATCACCGTCGAGACTCGTCCGTAGAACTCCCGGATCTGCCCGGCGACGTAGCTCGACTCTGCGACGTAGCGGTCAACGCGACCGGAGGCCCTCCGGTCCGCCACCCGGAACGGGGCTGCGAACCGATCGAGGGCACCTGCAGCGCGCGGCCCGGCAAGCGCCGCGCCGTAGTCGGCACCCATGGTCCAGGCAAACCTGAGCGGGCTGTAGCAATAGCTCAGATGAGGAGCGCCATTGACCGTGCTGAAGCCATGGGCGAATGCGTAGCTGGAGCTGATCAGCAGATCCGCCGCAGGCAGCCGCCGCAGGCTCGCCAGCGCCGGATATAGGGCCACCAGCTTGCGGTAGTGGCGCAGTAGCGGAGGCGAGGAGCCGAGCAGGGTCCGAAAGCGCCCGGCCATACCCATCCGCGCGGCGACCTCCGGTCGGCCGGTGATCGCGACCAGGCGAGAGCCGGGGAAGGCGGCGGCGATTTCCGCGACGATCCGCTCGGCACCGCCGAAGGTCTCGGCGAAGTCGTGGACAATCAGGACCCTCGGCTGGGAATTCCCGTTGGAAAGAGGTGGCAGGTGCATCGACTCCCGTCTCTATATTGGAGGTTGCCGCAACCCCGGACCCGGCGCCCCTTCCACGATGAAACCCGAAACCGCAGCAAGAAACTTCGAGTTGGCGCTGCCGCCACACTACGAGCCCTTGGTCGAGGGGCCTTGGCACGGGTCTTCGACCACCGGCCTCAACGCCCGGCTGGAGCGCAACCGGCGCCGCGACACCACCTTCCGCCGCCTGCTTGGCCTGGCGGATGCGGTGGCGGTGACGATCGCGCTGGTGGCGAGCGCGGTCGTCTTCGGCGAGGACGCGATCACCCCGACGCTGCTGCTGGCACCGGTTCTGTTCGTCGCCGCGGCCAAGGCGGCGGGCCTCTATGACCGCGACCAGCACCTGCTCCATAAAACGACGCTGGAGGAGGTGCCGAAGATCTTCTCGCTGGCGACTCTGGCCGCGCTCCTGCTGTACCTCTCGCTCGACGTCCTGATCGAGGGTGAGCTGGGCCAGCGACAGGTGCTGGGCACCTGGATCGCCCTGTTCGCGTTGATGGTCATCTTCCGAGGCCTCGCCCGAATGGCCGGGCGGCACCTGACCGAACCCGAGCGCTGTCTGCTGTTCGGTACCACCGATCGCGAGCAGGAGCTTCGTGACGCGATCGAGCTGAGCGACGCTAGCCACGCCACCGTCGTCGGCCTGCTGCCCGTAGGCGATTATCTTCAGCTCTCGGACGCGGGTGAGCTGCCGATGCTTCCGGAGCGGATGCTCGATGAGCTCGAGGTCGACCGGATCGTGCTCGCTCCAGGCACCCACGACGAGGACGTGCTCATGTTCACGATCCGGGAGATGCGCCAAGCCGGGGTCAAGGTGAGCCTGCTCCCCGATAGCTCGCGGATGGCCGGCAGCTCGGTCGAATTCGACCATCTGGGCGGGATCACTCTGCTCGGCATGCGCGGGTTCGACATCAGCCGCTCCTCAAAGGTGATCAAGCGCGCCTTCGACCTCGCGGCGGCTTGCGCGATCGTCGTCTCGCTCGCGCCGGCGGTGGCACTGATCGCGGCGCTCATCCGGCTCGAGTCTCCGGGTCCGATCCTGTTCCGCCAGCGGCGGGTCGGTCGGCACGGCGAGGAGTTCCAGATGCTCAAGTTCCGCAGCATGCGGAGGGGCTCGGAGACCGAGCGACCCAATCTGATCCACCTCAATCGTGGCGCTGCGGGGCTGTTCAAGATTCCCGACGACCCTCGGGTCACCAGGATCGGGGGCTTCCTGCGCAGGGCCAATCTCGATGAGCTGCCGCAGATGCTGAACGTGATCGCCGGTGACATGAGCATCGTCGGACCACGTCCGCTGGTGCCGGAAGAGGACTCCCAGATCCAGGGGCGGTTCCGGCGGCGGCTCGCGGTGAGGCCTGGTATCACCGGTCATTGGCAGGTGTTGGGCTCGGCCCGGGTGCCGATCGAGGAGATGGTCAAGCTCGACTACCTCTACGTCGCAAACTGGTCGCTGTGGCGGGACATCGTGCTGATCATCAGGACGCTGCCGCTGACCCTTCGCCGTCGCGGCATGTAGCGGCGTCGATCGCCGGCGGCCCCTCCCCGATCTCCCGCGCGTACTGCTCCGCCGCGCCGATCCGCTCGAGCTTGGTCGGGTGGGTGCCGAACAGGAGCTGCCAGCCGGCCGCGGGGTCGGGATCGCTGAGGTTGGCCGCTCCGATCCGCTGCTGGAGGCAGACCAGCCCCCCGGGATCCCCGGTCAGCTCGAGCGCGAAGCGGTCCGCCTTGCGCTCGACCGCTCGGGAGAGCTGGTTGCCGACCAAGCCGAGGCCAAAGCTGACCACAGCGATCGCGAAGGCGTAGGCGGGCAGCGCGGCGGCCCGTCCCGGTGCGCTCCCGGCTCGCAGCGCCAGCCGGTCGCCGGCTAGCCGCACCAGCAGCATCCCCAGCGGCGCCACGATCGCGACGAACGCGATCCCCCGCCAGATGTCGCGGGCGGCGACGTGGCCGAGCTCATGGGCGACCACCGAGCGCAGCGCCGCCCGCTCGGCGCCGTCGAGGAGGTTGTCGTAGATCACCACCCGCCGGGTATCGCCGATGCCGCTGACGTAGGCGTTGAAGGAGGTTCCGCGGCGCGAGGCGTCTACCTCATAGACCTCCCCCACCTCCACCCCGGCCCGCTCGGCCAACTCGAGCACGTCCGCTCGCACCGGCCCCGGCGGCAGCGGCTCGAAGTCGTTGAAGGCGGGTGCGATCACCACCGGCGCGAGCCAGCTCTGCACGATCGCGAAG
>JBPCOO010000047.1:0-9024 GCA_051000155.1 Solirubrobacterales bacterium
GACCGCGTCACGCCAGAGAGTGGACGCGTGCGTCTGAACCTCGTCTGCCTCAGCTTCGCTCCCGGGGCTTGCGAGGGCAGGATCGAGCTCCGTGACGGCCGCAGGCGAGCCCACGACCCCGTCGCCCCGCGGCTGCCGCGTATCTGCCGATCGGCTCGCTCGGGTCCCGCTCCGCCGGCCGTACCGCCGCAGCAGCCGCAGCAGCTCGCCGGTCGCCCAAGCTACCGGTTCCGCTGGTGCTCGACGGATCCAAGCTCCACGTGCCGATCCGGGAGGCCGAGGTCCAGCTACTCCCCGGTCGCCCGACCCGGATGTGGACCTATGCCGGGACCTTCCCCGGCCCGACGATCCGCCGACCCGCCGGCGAGCGAACCCGGGTGCGCTTCTCCCACCACCTGCCCCGCTCCGCGGGCGAGCTGACCGTACACCTCCACGGGGGGGCACAACCGTGCCAGCGAGGACGGTCGCCCCGGGGGGCTGACCAGCGCTCAGCCCCGCTCGCTGTACTGCGACATCTCCTCGCGTCTCAGCCCCGCCGAGTCCGGCAACGACGTCCTGATCGCACCGGGCGGCTCGCGCACCTACACCTTCGATTTGCTCGAGGACGGCGGGCCGGAGCGGGCCGCGACCCAGTGGTACCACGACCATCGCCTCGATCGCACCGCCCGCAACGTCTGGCGGGGGCTGGCGGGGATGTGGATCCTCGATGACGAGGTGGACGCGGCGCTGCCATTGCCGCGGGATCAGCGCGACCTGCCGCTGATCCTGGCCGACCGCTCGTTCGATTCAAAAAACCAGCTGACCGATCCGTTCTCGGTCCGACGCAACCCGCCCGACGACGGCACCACCGGGAGTCGGGTGCTGGTCAACGGGGCCCTCCTACCCACTCATCGCGTGAGTCCGCTGCGTCACCGGCTGCGGATCCTCAACAGTTCGCTCTTTCGCTCGTACAGCATCGCCTTCTCCCGGGATGTAGAGGTCGTCCAGATTGCCGCGGACGCCGGCCTGATTCCGGCGCCGCTGCGCCGGGATCGCGTGCTGATCGGGCCCGGCGAGCGCGTCGAGCTGGTGGTCGACTTCGCATCCGCCCGGGGACGAATGGTGGAGATGGTGAGCGTCGCCAGGGGAAGCAAGCACCGCGCCATCGGCTCCCGCAGCTGGCGCGGAACGTTGATGCGCTTCGAGGTCGACCCGCGGCGCGCGATCGAGCGGACGCGAGTGCCTTCGCTGTTGCGACCACTTCCAGACTGGCTCGAGGACGCGCCACAGACGCCCAGCCACAGCTGGCGGATCTCGGTCGGGGGCGGCTTCCGGCCGCGCTGGGAGATCAACGGCCGCGCCTACGATCCCGCCTATGCCGACGTAAAGGTCAAGCTCGGCTCGACCGTCTGCTGGGAGCTGGTCAACGACACGGCCACCGCGCACCTGTTCCACCTCCACCACACCGACTGGTACGTGCTCTCACGCAATGGCCGGCCGCCGCCGCCGTGGGAGCGCTGCCTCAAGGAGACCTTCTTCCTCGATCCCGGAGAGCGGTTGCTCCTCGCCGGTCGCTTCAGCGACCACACCGGCATGTTCGTGGTCCATTGCCACATGCTCGATCACGAGGACCACGGGCTGATGTCTCAGTTCGAGGTCGTGGGCTGAGCCATCACCGCCGGCGGAGGGCTGCGCGAGCACCAGCCAGCGGATCGGTCGCCCCCAAACCAGGTATTCCCGATCAGGTTTTGGGTTTGGCCGTTGCTCCATCGGGGTAGTCTTGATGTAAGCCCTTCCTGACACCCCCCCGGGACTACCAGGAGCCAAGCGACGCCTAGTACGGCAATCCGACCGACGGAGGTAGACGATGAGCCTGAAGATCAACGACGAAGCGCCCGACTTCACTGCCGAAACCACCGAGGGAGAGATCAGTTTGCATGAGTGGCTCGGGGACTCCTGGGGCGTGCTCTTCTCCCACCCCCGCAACTTCACCCCGGTCTGCACCACCGAGCTTGGCTATATGGCCTCGGTCAAGCCGGAGTTCGACAAGCGCGACACGAAGATCCTCGGAATCTCGGTCGACCCGATCGAGAATCACGACAAGTGGGCCGACGACATCGAGACCGCCACCGGTACCGCCCCCAACTACCCCCTGATCGCCGATCCCGAGTACAAGGTCGCCAAGGCCTACGGAATGCTCGCCGGTGACGTCGAGGGCGAAGCGACCGAGCGCACCCCCGCCGACAACGCAACCGTGCGCAACGTCTTCGTGATCGGCCCCGACAAGAAGATCAAGCTGATCCTCATCTACCCGATGACCGCGGGCCGCAACTTCGACGAGGTCCTGCGGGTGATCGACTCGCTCCAGCTCACCGCCAACCACAAGGTCGCGACCCCTGCCCAGTGGACCAAGGGCGACGACGTGATCGTCACCCCCGCCGTCTCCGACGAAGAGGCGAAGGAGCGCTTCGGCGAGATCAAGGAGCAGCCGGTCCCCTACATCCGCAAGGTCGCCGACCCGAGCTAACCGCGAGCCCACCCCCGGGCGCTGGCCGCGGAGCCGCAGCTCACCGCCCCTTGTTTGGCCGTTCGGCTCCGCGGAACCGCCCTGACCGCCACTGTTTGGCCGTCCAGCCAACTGCGTAACACTGTCGGTATGGACGAGGGCGCGCAACCGACCGACGTCGATGTCCTCATCATCGGCGCTGGGCTGTCGGGGATCGGGGCGGCCTGCCACCTGGTCGAGCGGGCGCCGCAGAAGACCTATGCGGTGCTCGAAGCGCGCGAGCGGATGGGCGGCACCTGGGACCTGTTCCGCTACCCGGGGATTCGCTCCGACTCCGACATGTTCACCCTTGGCTACCGCTTCCGCCCGTGGAAGCAGGCCAAGGCAATCGCAGACGGCCCCGATATCCGCCGCTACATCCGCGAGACCGCCGAGCACTACGGCGTCGACGAGCACATCCGCTTCAGCCACCGGGCCGTCCGGGCCGAGTGGAGTTCGGAGAAGGCTCGCTGGAAGGTCACGGTCGAGCGTACCGACACCGGCGGGAAGACCGAGCTCACCTGCTCGTTTCTATACGGCTGCACCGGCTACTACCGCTACGACGAGGGCTACACGCCCGATCTGCCCGGGACCGAGCGCTTCGGCGGACAGATCATCCATCCCCAGCACTGGCCGTCCGACCTCGACTACTCCGGCAAGCGGGTGGTGATCATCGGCAGCGGCGCCACCGCCGTGACACTGGTCCCGGCGATGTCGTGGGATGCAGAACGCGTGACCATGCTGCAGCGCTCGCCGAGCTACATCGTCTCGCTTCCCGCCCGGGACCCGATCGCTGATGTGGTTCGACGCCTCCTCCCCGACCGGATCGCCTACCCCCTGGTCCGCTGGAAGAACGTGCTCGTGACGCTCGGCTTCTTCAAGCTGAGCCGACGCTTCCCGGAGATCGTCAAGCGCTGGATCGGAAAGGGGGTGAAGGGCGAGCTACCCGCGGGGGTCAGCATCGATCCCCACTTCAAGCCGCGCTACGACCCTTGGGACCAGCGGGTCTGTTTGGTCCCCGACGCCGACCTGTTCCGATCGCTGCGCTCCGGTAAGGCGGAGATCGTGACGGGGGAGATCGAGACCTTCACCGAGGCCGGGATCGCGCTGCGCTCGGGCGAGGAGCTGGAAGCCGATCTGGTGGTCACCGCGACGGGGCTCAACCTCCAGGCGCTCGGCGGGATCAAGCTGGCGGTCGACGGCCGCAAGGTCGAGCTGCCCGAGGCCGTCGGCTACAAGGGGATGATGCTGAGCGGCATCCCCAACATGGTGCTGACGCTCGGCTATACCAACGCTTCGTGGACGCTGAAGGCGGACCTGGTGGCCGAGTACGTCTGCCGCCTGCTCAACCACATGGACTCCGAGGGCTACGACGTCGCCACGCCCCGGGCCCCACCGCCGTCGCAGGAGCTGGAGAAGTTCATCGATCTCGAAGCGGGCTACGTGCGCCGCTCGATCGACGAGCTTCCCTGGCAGGGGACCGAGGAGCCGTGGAAGCTCCACCAGAACTACCCGCGAGACGTGCTCATGCTCCGCTACGGCTCACTCACCGACGAGGGGATCTCGTTCTCGCGCGCGGGTCGGACCGTCGAGGCGGAGGACGGGGGCCGCGAGCCCGAGGCGCTGATAACCGGCTGACCGGTACGCCCGAGCCCTATGCTCGGCGAGTGAGGTTCGAGGCGGGAAGCAGATCGAGGCCGGCGGACGAGCGAGGCCAGGCGCCTGTGGAATTGGCGCAAGAACGCGGCGAGGCCCACCCGGCCCTGCTGGTGATGGTTGTGGTGGTGCTGGTCGTCGGCTTGTCGTTGCTTGTGAATACCGGCGGCGACGATCGCGAACCGACCGGGTTCGGCGCCTCGAGCCTGGCCGGTGCCGAGACGGGCTGCGCCGAGGACCCCCAGCTCGTCGCGAGTCGGGTGGAGCAGGTCCGCGGGCTCAGCTTCGAGCGGGTGCCAACCATCGAGTGCCTGCCGCCGGAAGAGCTGCGGAAGCGGGTCCGCGAGCTGATCGAGGAGGCCGGCGAGGACGACGAGCTCAGCCCGAGCGAGCGCCGACGCGAGCGAGCCGAAGGCGAGGCTTCGCTGGTGACGTTGAAGCTCGCCGGCCTCCTTCCCCCGGACTTCGATGAATCCGCCAACGCGGTCGCTTCGGTTGGCCTCGAGACGGCCGGTGTCTACGTCCCCGAGTCAGGCACAGTGCTGATCTCGCCGGGACCCGAGAGCGAGCGCTACCTCGCCCACGAACTGGTCCACGCGCTCGACGATCAGAACTTCGGCGTCGATCGCGAGGCCTCCCGCAGCAGCGAAGCCGATGCCGGCTACCAAGCGCTGGTCGAGGGCAGCGCGACCTTTCACGAGGTGCTCTACGCGCAGCGCTTTCTCGACAGCGGCATCGATCCTCGCGACGCGATCCGGGCTCGGAGCTTGCTCGAGGCACCCTCCGGCTCGCCGCCGCTGCTGCAGTACCTCCTCTTTTCCTACCTGGCCGGAGGCCAATTCGTGGCGACGCTCGTGGAGGAGGGCGGCAGCGCGACCGTCAACGAGGCCTACAAGGATCCGCCGACCTCCACCGGAGAGATCCTCCACCCCGAGGAGTGGTTCGAGCGCGAGGACTTCGAGCCGATCGCGGCGAGCGAGGCCGGGCGGGTGCTCGGCGCTCGTTGGGAGCGGATCGGCGCCGGCGAGGCAGGCGAGGTCGACGCGATCCTGACCCTGGAGCAGGGCGGTAGCTCCGAGCTCGCCCGGGTCGCCGCGAAGGGCATCGAAGGCGGGCGCTACGAGGCCTGGAAGCTACCCGGCGACTGCAAGCAACCCTGCCGCGATCGGCGGGTGGCAATCATCAGCTACCGGTTCGAGGGGGAGCGAGACGCCGTGCAGTTCAAGGTCGCCGCCGAGGAGTACATCCGCGAGGGGCTTGGGGCCGACAGGGCGGTAGTTGCCTCCGATGCGAGAACGGGACTGGGGAGCGTCTCGACCGAGGGCTTCCCGCTGGCCGATGGAGCGGTGGCGGTCGGCCGAGGCACCCGCAGCGGCTCGATCGCGTTCGCTCCCGGCGCCCGGCTCGCAAATGGCCTTGCAACCCGCGCGGCGATCGCCGCCGACGCCCGGGACTAGTCCGCCGACACCCGATCAGATCCTTTACCGCGCAACCGGGCCAGCACCGGCTTTTACTGCCTCTCGCCGAGCGACGATTTCCTTCCGGCAACCGGCATCTTCTCGTCGCTCGGCAGGGTGTTGGCTCCGGCCTTTGTTAGCGATTCATTAGCGAACGACGAGCGTATGCCCTATAGTGCCGCTCGTCCTGAACACCGGATACGCCGAGTTCCGCCTCTCGATCAGTCGAGCGGCGGGAGCGGGGGACCCAAGTTTCTGGGGCTAACTCACTTCGGTGGGGGCGCACCTTTTCGCGCCAGCCCGTCAGCTAACCCCGTAGGCATGGAAAGGAAGAAACGATGCTGAGGATCACCCATACCTTGCGGGCTTGCCTGCTAGCCGCCTCGATGTTGCTCGCCGCTCTCGCGCTCGCGGCCCCCACCGCCGAGGCCGCCAGCGGCGGGCTCAACTCGACCCCCTCTACGGCGAAGAAGAAGGAGCGAGGCGGCGAGACCGTCAAGGGCTCGAAAGCCAAGCTGCGAAACGGTCGCGCCGTCCCGCCCGAGAGCGCTCCTGCGCGAGTCAAGAAGGTGATCCGCGCCGCCAACAAGATTCGCAACAAGCCCTACCGCTACGGCGGCGGACACGCCAGCTTCAACGACTCCGGCTACGACTGCTCCGGCGCGGTCAGCTTCGCCCTCAGGGGCGGCAAGTTGCTGCGGGCCCCGCTGGCCTCCGGCGGGCTCGCCAACTGGAAGCAAGCGGGCAAGGGCAAGTGGATAACCGTCTACGGTGCCCCCGGCCACGCTTACATGGTGGTGGCCGGGCTGCGGTTCGACACCGCGATGGTTTCCGGCAACGGTCCGGGCTGGTCGAAGAGCCTCCGCTCCACTCCCGAGAACTACGCCGCCCGCCACAAGCCGGGGCTGTAGAGCCGCCCGCCTAGCGCCCGCCCGGGGGTCCCCTGTCCCGGGGGTCCCCTGTCCCGGGGGTCCCCTGTTCGGCCGGGCCCAGCTCGGCGGGACCGGGCACCCTACGCGGCGCCGCGTCGCCGGTCTGCGAACATCAAACGATGGGCAAAATCGCAGTCCGCATCGACGAGTTCACTGACCCAATCTGCCCTTGGGCCTGGAGCGCAGAGCCGTTCCGACGCCGGTTGGAATGGCTCTATGGTGATTCGGTCGAGTTCGTTCCCCGAATGGTCATCCTCGCCGACGATCGCTCCGACCAAGCGGAGAAGGGCTTCACTCCCGAGAAGCTGTCGGGGGCACTGCAGAAGATCGCATCGGAGCACAAGATGCCAATCGACACCCGGGTGCGGGACGCCGTGCCCGCCAGCCTTCCCGCTTGTCGCGCCGTGGTCGCGGCACGCGTGCACGCCGACCCCGCCACCACCAGGCATCTGCTTCGAGAGCTACGCCTGGCACATTTCAGGGCGGAGCTGGTCGACGATGAAGACGTTCTCCGAGAGGCTTGGTCGGCCGCGGGACTGGACCGGGACAAGCTCGACGAGTGGACGAGCGACGAAGGGGTCGCCGAGGAGCTGGAGGCCGACCGCGCCGCCGCGCGTAAACCGAACCCCGCCGCCCGCGTGCTCGACGACAAGCTCGCCAACTGGTCCGGCGGTCGCCGCTACACCTGCCCCACCTACGAGATAACGCGGCTCGATGACGAGGTGACGATCGCCGCGCCGGGCTTCCAGCCGTTTGCCGTCTACGACACCATCCTCGCCAACCTGGTGCCGGGGACCGACCGGCGCGAGCCGCCCGAGAGCCCGCACGAGCTACTGGAGTGGGCCGACTGCGCGCTCAGCACCCGGGAGGTCGCCGTCCTTTGCGAGATCGACTTCGACCGCGCCCGGGAGGAGCTCGGCCGGATCGCGAGCCTCGAGCCGATCGGCTCCGACGGGCTCTGGACACTCAACTGAGGACAACCGACCGCTGATCGCTACTGCATCGCCCCTGCGGGCTCCGTCGCTCAAACGCCGACGGGCTCCGTCGTGGAGCGCTGGGGATGGTCCGCCCGCGCGGGCGCCTCGGACCGCCGCGGCTCCAGCCGGCCCGCGGTCGCCACGGTCCAGAGCATCGCCACCCAGGTAAGGGTGGCGAGGGCGACGTGCACCCACACGAGGCCCGCGGGGAGCTCCGCCAGCCACTGGATCCCGCCGACTATCCCCTGCACCCCCAGCAAGCCGATCATCACCATCAACGGGCGCTGGGCGCGGGCGTCGCCGCCGTCTCGGCGAAGCAGCAGCAGCACCGCGATCGCCGCCAGGCCGAAAACGGTTGCCATCACCGAATGGCGCTCGACGATCCAAACCAGGGTCTCTCCACCCCTGAAGTCGAACCGCTGCACCAGCTGGCCGTCGTTGGCGCCGGGATGCGGGCCAGAGGCGGTGGCGATCGTCCCCGCCAGGATCGTGAGCTGGCCGAGCGGAATCAAAGCCCGAACCGACCAGACGCCGAGCCGGTCGGTCGAGCGGCGGCGCTCCTCCGGCTCGTAGCGCGCCAGCCAGAACAGGGCGAAGGCCGCGTCCAACAGCAGCATCGAGAGCAGGTAGTGGCCGATCACGAGCTGCGGCAGGAGATCGGTCTTGACGACGAAGGCGCCGAGCACCGCCTGGCCGACCACGCCGAGCGGCAGCAGCACGCCGATCGCCGCCAGGTGCCAGCGGAAGGGACGCCGGAGGAAGGCGAAGCCGCAGGCGGCGATCACGGCGGCGCCGACCAAGCCGGTCAAGAGGCGATTGCCGTACTCGATCACGGCGTGGAACTCGAGCGGCGCGACCAGGCCGCCGTCGCACTTGGGCCAGTCCGGGCAGCCGAGCCCGGATCCGGTCAACCGCACGGCGGCGCCGGTGAAGACGATCAGGACCAGAGCCGCGAGCGCGACCGCGGTCACCTGCGCGTAGCGCTCGGGGGAGATCCCCCGGTGTCGAATCCGGCTGACCATTTGCTCGGGAAAAGTTAGCGGGAGCGGGCTGCCCGACTACGCCCTTCCCCCTCCGCGCCGATCAGTCGGCCCCACCGGGAGCAACGGACGGCGGTTGCTAGCTTGCCTGGACCGTGACCGAGGCCACGACCACACCGGAGCCGAGCTACCGCGAGCGCAGCGAGCTGGCGCCCATCGGCGATCTCCAGATCGCCTTCGAGGAGTTCGGCGATCCCAACGATCCCTCGGTGTTGCTGATCATGGGTCTCGGCATGCAGATGCTCGGCTGGGACGAGCGCTTTTGTGAGGCGATCGCGGCCCGCGGCTACCACGTCGTCCGCTTCGACAACCGCGACGTCGGCCTCTCCTCCAAGGTCGGCGGCAAGGTCAACCTGATGGCCGGAATCGTCGGCATGACCGGGTCGGCAGCCTACGACCTCAACGACATGGCCGCCGACGCGATCGGCCTGATGGACC
>JBPCOO010000071.1:0-3170 GCA_051000155.1 Solirubrobacterales bacterium
GAGATATCGGTCAGCACCTGCTTGTCCGGCGGATGCTTCCGCGAGACCTTGTACATCGAGAGTATGTAGTCGCCCGGGCCGGCCATCGGAGCGGAAGGTTAGAGGCAGGCGGCCCGGCGGCCAACCCAGACGCTCAGACCGGGAGCAGCGGGATGTCGCCGATCAGCGCCCAGGCGACGAGGGCGGCGGCGGCGAGCACCGCGGCGATGATGATCAGCCGTCGCTCCTCCGGAGACTGGGCCGCCCGGTCGGCCCGTGCCGCCCGGTCGAGGGCGCCATCGAGCATCCGCTCGGCCCAGGCGAACTCCAATGACAACATCGCCAACCCGAGCGGGATCACGATCAAGGCGGGCCCGGGGAGGGCGAGCATGGCGATGCCCGCCACCAGGACGGTGATCCCCGCCAGCGCGTAGGCGATCCGGACGAAGCGGGAGCGATCGGCATGAGCCTCTCGCTGCTCGCGCAGCGACTCAACCGCTGATTGGATCTTCTGCAGCAGGGCTGAGGGCTCAAGGTCATCCTCGCGCTTGGAATCGGCCCGCTTCTGCTCGCCCGCCTCCATCGAGAGGGAGGATAGACCGACTACTGGGGGCGGCGGCGGAGCTGCCGACGCTCGCGGCCTACTTCACGACGTCATGAGGGTATGAGCTAACCTCCGTTGCGTGGCGAAGCGTAAGACTACGGTCTACATCGACGAGGAGCTGCTGCGGATGGCCAAGGTCCGCGCGGCACGTACCGACCGCCGCGACTCGGAGATCCTCGAGGCGGCCTTGCGCAACTACCTCGGCCTCAGCGCGCTTGAGGAGATGCGCGCACGTAGTGATCTCAACGAGGAGCAGGCGATGGAGCTCGCATACGCGGAGCTGCGCGAGCTGCGACGCGACGAGTGATCAAGGCCGTAGTTGATCCCGGCGTCCTGATCTCGGCGGCGATCACGCCGGCAGGGGGGCCGCCGGCGCGACTGGTCGACCTCCTGATCTCGGGCGAGATCGAGGTCGAGATGGTGGCGTGCCCGATGCTCTTGGCGGCGCTCGAGGGGGTCTTGGCGAGACCGAAGTTCGCCCGCTACACCGACGATCACCTTCGGGGCATCTTCGTCGCCGCGATCCGTGAGGCTGCGATCATGGTCCCCGATCCTGATCCGATCCCGTTGTTGACTCGCGATCCCGACGACGATTACATCGTTGCCCTGGCGCGCGCGGCTGGAGCGGATGTGATCGTCTCTGGCGATCTCGATCTGCTGGAGTTGGCTGATCCCTCGCCACCAGTGTTGATGCCCAGGGACTTCCTCGAGCGACTTGGGGAGTGAGATCCAGAGGTCCCCCGAGGAAGCGGCCGGGGCTCAGCGATCGACCAAGCCCAGCACGTCCTCGGGCGGTCGGCCGAGGACGGCGCGACCGGCGCCGTCGATCGCGATCGGTCGTTCGATCAGGATCGGGTTGGCGACCATCAGCTCGATCCAGCGCTCGCGGTCGGCCCCCGGCTCGGGGAGGTCGATCTCCTGCGCCACCGACTCGCCGGTGCGGGCGATCTCCCAGGGCTCCTTGCCGAGCGCGTCGAGAACGAGCCCGAGCGTGTTCGCATCGGGCGGGTTCTCGAGATACCTGCGGACCCCGATCTCGGCGTCCGCCTCCTTGAGCAGAGCCAGGGCGGCGCGACTCTTCGAGCAGCGTGGGTTGTGCCAGAGCTCGATCACGCCACGATTATCGCGCACCCCCTACCCGGACCCGAGACCCTCGCCGGACCCGAGCCCAGCACGGCGGTCGGTGACCCCTCCGCGCTCGCGTTCCCGCCGCCACCGCCATGCCCATGGCTGCGGGTCGAGAATGCCTCCTGGGCGACCGCCGTCAGTACCGCGACGAAGATCCCGACCCCGCGAGCAGGCCGACGAACAGGCTGACCGCGGCCCTGCCCTCTCGTCGCCTCAGCAAGCGGCCGATCGCACGCAGCCCGGCCGCCATCCCGGGCGCCCGGCTCGAGTTGCTCGAGGACGTCGGCCACATGTTCTGGTGGGAGCGGCCGCTCGAGAGCGCCGAGCTGATCGTCGACTTCCTCGGCTGAGGCGGACCAGCCCGCCGACCCGCCGCACGCACCGATTCCTCACTCAGCGTTGGTAGTCAGCTCCTCGTGGTCGAAGCTGAGGGCGCCGGCGATTCGCGAAAGCCCGTCGTAGGGCTCCTCATAGCACCAGGCGGCATCTTCGAGCCGGCGGCCGTCGAGATCCAGATGCCAGTAGGTGGCATCGCCTTTGTAGGGGCAGTGGGTGGCGGTCTCGCTCCGGGTCAGCAGATCCCGATCGACGTCCTCGGCGGGGAGGTAGAAGCGGTTGTCGAGGCCGGTCTCGGAGACGATGAACGGGCGCTCGGAGGAGGCGATCTCGGTCCCGGCGGCATCGATGCTCACCTGGCGCGAGGTCGGCCGGGCGTCGACCCGGGTGAACGGATCGCGCAGGTGGGTGCGGACCTCCTGCTCCTCGTCGAACCAGCGGTCGAACTTCTTGAAGTAGATCCCGTACTGGCCCTCGAGCCAGCTCGATTCGGGGTTGGGCTCCGGGTAGGTCCAGATCGCGTCTTCGACCAGGGTGTCGCCGACGCGCACGCTCCAATAACTCGCGTCGCCCTTGAACGGGCAGTGGGTGGAGGTATCGGTGGGCTCGAGCAGATCCCAGTTGAGCGCCGCCTCGGGCACGTAGGGGACCGGCAGCATCTGGCTCTCGTGCATCAGGTGGGCCTCGCCGGTGTCGAGCACGACTTCCCCGCCGACCTCGGCCCGAATCCGCCGCGGAAACTCGCCCCACATCAGCCGATGCTTGGGCCCATCGATCTCGTAGTTGGTGGGCGGGGTGGACTTCGCGCCCAGCGGACCGTCGGATTTGGTCAAGCTCATCGGATCTCCTCTGCGTCGGGGGTCTGGGTCGAGTATCGCAGCCGGCGCCCGCCGGCCGGTAGTCCTCGGCGGCGTTAGTCTCGGAGCGATGAAGCCTCTGCAACTGCTCACCTACGACTACGTCCCCGACATCGCCGAGCGCCGGGGCCCCTACCGCGAGGCGCACCTGACGCTGATCGAGGAGTGGAAGGACGACGGGCGGCTGGTGATCGCAGGTGGGATCGGGGATCCCGTCTACGGCGGCTTGCTTGCGTTCGAGGTCGACGACCCGACCGAGGTCGAGG
>JBPCOO010000133.1:0-4764 GCA_051000155.1 Solirubrobacterales bacterium
GTGAATCAGGTTCGGGATTGGGAGCCATCGGCGAGCGGTGCCCACAGGGTGGCGGAGATGGGGCATCAGCGCTCCAATCACCGGCGATCGGCCGAAGGCTACTGCGGGTGCTCGTGGCTCCATGTACGACGACGATCCGGACGCTCGCGAGCGAGGTTGCTCTGGAGCCCGGCGAGGACCCGGTCCCCCAGCGCTCGGCGGTGAATCTGGACTTGGTCGAGAGCGTTTCGATCGGGCATTCCTCAGCAACGTCTTCGTCGATCCCGAGACGCTGCCGAGCGCGCTCAAAGCATTCGTCGATGTCAACCCGATCTCGATCCTCGCCGATGCCTCCCGCGGGTTGATGGCCGGAGATGCCGCGGCGAGCGATGTCCTGATCGTGCTCGCGGTCGCAGCGGGATTGACGCGGTGTTCGCGCCGATCACGACACGGCTCTACCGGCGATAGGCGGGCGAGAATGGACCCCCCGATCAGCGAGATTGCCCTCTTGCAGGCTGAAGCGGACCACCGAGACGAGCAGCGGACCGATTCAGGCGCGTGAGCTTGGGTAACCGCTGACCCTGATCAGGGCGGCCGACGGTCGCCGCGTGATTGATCTCCCGCCCCGCCGTAGTAGGGCCGATGGCAACGATCCGCTCACTCCCCACCGTCCTGGCAATCGCGATGCTCCCGCAATGACGCGATGCTCCTGTTCGAGGACCAGGTCCTGGTCCTGACCGAGCGCACCCGGATGCGCCCCAACTACCGCCTGCAGATGGTGATATTGGAGGTCGACGCGAGCGACCCGGCCAAGCCGACTATCCGATCGACTTCGTCCCGGCCGAGATCGACGGGGCCGAGGGGGCCCAGGCGCGGATCACCGAGGGCGCAGCCGATCGGTCCGAGGAGTGGCTGCCCCAGGCGATCGTCCGCGCCAATGGCGAGCGCAGCTCCGACGGGTTCCTCGACTCTGACCAGGTCCGGGCGCCGGAGGATTTCGCCGGCGCGGGGATGTCCAGTAGGTTCCGGAGAGAGCCCTTCGCCGGCAGGATGCCGTCTGGCGGACGGTCGCTGCCGGAGTGACGCACGAGTTTGCGCGCGGGCGTAACCTCTAGCGATCGGTTCGTGAGTGGGCGGATGCCGTCCACGGGGATGCTACATGAGGGAAGGTGATAGGGAGATGAGCAGCAACTCTTGGGTAGTCGGGCGGATCGCCGTCTTCGTCGGAACTCTGATCGCCGTCGCGGCGCTCGTCGTGCCCGCCGCCGAGGCAGCCGGTGCGCCCTCGACCGACACCCGCTACTCGATCGCCAACGGTTGCTTCGCCCTCCAGCCCGCATCCGGCGGCTTCATCCAGCAGGCCGGAGGCGGCTTCGACTCGGGTGCCGGCGGCGTCGAGGGGGCTGAGGGCTTCACCATGCGTGCCACCGATCTGGGCCGGTTCCTGCTCTACACCCAGAACGAGCGCTTCGTCGCGGTTGACGACGACACCCTAGGCCTTGGCGACGGCGCCACCGCCGCCGCCCAGCCCTCGAACAAGGTCGACTTCACCGTGACCAAGGAGGGCGATGCGTTCCGCTTCGTCAACGAGTTCGTCGGCCTCGAGCTCGCCACCAACGGCAACGGCAAGCTGGTCGGAGTCCAGAGTGGCTCCGCCGGGGGTGCGGGCCTGTTCGACCTGGTCGAAGACGGCGGTTGCGCGGCATACCCCGAGATCCCGACCAACGTCGAGGGCGAGCCCACCCAGGGCGAGACCGACTACGGCGAGGTGCTTGGCACCGTCGATGCCCATATGCATCTGATCGCCTACGAGTTTCTCGGCGGCAGAGCGCACTGCGGCAAGCCGTGGGACCGCTTCGGCCCCGCCTACGCCCTGGTTGACTGCCCCGATCACGCCGCCGGGGTAGCGCCCCTGGAGACGGGCACGGGTGGTAGCACCAGCCACGACACCGACGGCTGGCCGACCTTCGCCGGCTGGCCGCGCCCGCGGCAGCTCACCCACGAGGGCTCCTACTACACCTGGCTCGAGCGCGCTTACCTGAGCGGGCTGCGCCTCTACACCTCCCTGATGGTCGAGAACCGGGCCCTCTGCGAGCAGTACCCGTTGAAGAAGAACAGCTGCAACGAGTTCGACTCGGTCAAGCTCCAGGTCAAGCGGATGTACCAGCTTCAGGACTACATCGACGCCCAGGAGGGCGGCCCGGGGAAGGGCTGGTTCCGGATCGTCCGCAATCCATTCCAGGCGCGCGAGGTGATCAACGACGGCAAGCTCGCGGTGATCATCGGCATGGAGGTATCCGAGCCGTTCAACTGCCGGCTGAACAAGGGTCAGTCCACCTGCGACGCCGAGGACGTGCGGGCGGGGATGGAAGAGATCTGGGACCTCGGGATCCGCCAGATGGAGCTGCTGAACAAGTTCGACAACTCCTTCAGCGGCGTCGCCGGCGACAACGGGGAGACCGGCACGTTCACCAACGCGGGTAACTTCTACGCGACCGGCGAGTTCTGGGACATGAAGACCTGTGAGAACCCCGAGAACTCCGACCGGGACCCGACCGACCTCGGCGACGCCGCCGGCCATAACGACGACGATCTGATCGCCAACGGGCTGCGCGCCTTCCTCCCCGGCGGCACGGTTCCCGCCTACCCCGAGGGCCCCCTCTGCAACCGCAAGGGCCTCACCGACCTTGGCGAGATCCTGCTTGAGAAGGCGATGAAGCAGGGGATGGTCGTCGACCCCGACCACATGAGCGTGCTCGGGCGCAGCCAGTTCCTCGCGATCCTCGAAGCCAACGACTACTCCGGCGTAGTCGCTTCGCACTCGTGGAGCGCGGAGCCGTCGCTACCGCGGGTTGGCGCCCTCGGCGGCGTCATCACTCCCTACGCCGGTGACTCTGAGGGCTTCGCCGGGGACAAGTGGACCGACGCCCGCGCCGCCCACTCCGGTCGCCAGTACTACGGCCTCGGTTACGGCGCCGACATGAACGGCCTCGGCGGCCAGGGCGGGCCGCGCGGCGCCGACGTGCCCAATCCGGTCACCTATCCGTTCCAGGGCCTCGACCCCAACGTGACCGTCAACCGGGCCACCTCCGGCACCAAGACCTGGGATATCAACACCGACGGCGTCTCCCACTACGGGATGTATGCGGACTGGTTCGAGGATCTGCGGATGCTGAAGGGGGATGAGATCGTCGAGGATCTCAGCCGCGGCGCCGAGGCCTACCTGCAGATGTGGGAGCGAGCGCAGGGCGTGGGGAAGGTCCGCTGCCCGATCTGGCGTGGCAAGTTCACCGCCAACGGCTTCAAGAAGGCCGGCGCCAAGCGCAAGCGCAGCTCGTCCCGCAACATCCCGCTGGGCTCCGACGCCGAGGGCGTCCTGCGCGAGGCCGGCCAGCCCTTGACGCGCGAGCGCAAGTGGCGCTGGTGTGCGCGCTCGCGCAAGTCACTCGGCGCGCGCGATCGCCGCATGGTCGCCGTCTTCGACGGCAACGGGGCCGACGCGGACTCGGGACTGGTGGCGAGCACCATCCACCGCCAGCCCGCGGGTGGAGTCCACAAGGGCGACCGGGTCCGGGACCTGCGCGAGCGGGCGAGCCGCTCCAGCAAGAACCTCTGGGTCCGCGGCGCCGGGGGCAAGGCCAGCTTCTTCTACGGAACCAAGGGCAAGCGGGTCAAGTTCCTCGGGGTGGTCGACAAGGCGATCGCGCAGAAGCCGGCCAAGCTCAAGGCGTACATCAAGCGAGCCGGACTCCGCGGCGGATCGAGCGACCCGATCGACCGCAGCCCCTCGGCCCCGCCGGGCTAGCCGCCTCCGGCGCACTCCTTGAGCGCGCGAGCATAGAAGTTGACGTAGGGCTGCCAGTTGCCGGTCCAGTAGGAGGTCTCATGGCCGCCGGGCCACTCCAGCCGCCGGGAGGAGCGGACGTCGACCGCGTCGAGCGAGTCGAGCAGCTCGCGGTTGGCCTCGGCGAAGGGGTCGTCAGTGCCGACGTCGATCCAAGCGCGCTTTCCATCCAGCTTCGAGCCCATCCCGATCTCCTCGATCACGTCGTTGCGGCTGAAGTCCTCGGCATCGTCGAAGGCGCCCGGCGCGGTCCGATCGAAGCTCTCCCAGATCGCGGGCGCGTGCCCGGCGACGGCGCAAAACTTCCGCGGCGCCTGCCGGGCGATGTTGTAGGCGCCGTAGCCTCCCATTGAGATCCCGGCCAGCACCACCTGGTCCCGGGGGATGTCGAGGCGGCGGCGAAGCCGGGGCACGACCTCCGCGAGCACGTATGAGCCCCACGCTCCCTCCTCGCGGTCGTGCCAGTAGGAGTCCGCACCCCCTCGGGGGAAGGCGACGATCGGCGCATCCGCTCCGGCTTGATCGAGCGCCCGCAGCAGCTCCTGGTCGACGTGGCTGTCCTCGTCCCCGCCGCGCTCGTGGAGGAAGATGACCAACGAGCGAGCGCCACCGTCCTGGGCGCCGGTCGGGACCACGACCTTGGTCGGGAGCGAGCGGCCGATCCGCTCGCTTCTGACCGCAACCTCCCTGATCTTGGCGTCGAAGGTCCGCAAGGCCGCGACCTCGTTGCTCAGCAGGGGGCCCTCGAGCGCGATCGCCGCACCGATCACCGCGATCGCGGCCAGGATCCTCCCAGCGAGGTAGGGGGTGGAGTGCTCTTGTGGACCCGTCTCCATCAGCTCAAAGGTTGACATCCAGGGCGGCTGTGCAAGTTTCATTCGCCACCAACGCGGCGAATCGGCGCCGAGGCGGTGGCGACCGGTTAGGCTCCACGGGGAGGC
>JBPCOO010000159.1:0-2916 GCA_051000155.1 Solirubrobacterales bacterium
CGGAGAAGGAGGGATTTCAGAACGCGTTCCTCAGCGAGGACGCGAAGGAGGGGATCTCGGCATTCCTGGGCAAGCGGACGCCGGAGTGGCAGAGCAAGTAGTCGGCTCGGCCCCGCTTTTTCTGCCCGGACTGGCCTGCCGGGCCGCCGGATGCCCGCGTTTCGAGCCGCAACCTGATCGTCGGCTCCGTCTGCGCCATTTTCCTCGTCTGGATTCTGCTCCTCTCGTGGTCCGAGCAGTGGCAGGGAGCAGCGTTGCTGCTGACTGCGTTGACGGGCTGGGCGTGGCGGGCCGCACGCAGTGGCCCGGCGAGCGCGGCAGCAGCGCCGCCGGCCGCGGACGCGTCCCTAGCCCCTGACGTGACAACGGGGCCCTCGCCCCCGAGGAACCCCGTCGCCTTTGCGGACTTTCGGCCCGCGGCGTTGGCCGGTCGGCACTAAGTGTGCCTTGCGCATCCCGAGTCGGCGGGAAACCCTTCCCTCAGGCCCCGGATGCACTTGGTGGCCTTCAGATTTGTGTTGATGGATACAACCTAGTTGTCCCCCGGTCGGCACGCAATAGTCAATTTGTCCAGGGGGGGAAGCTGACCCTCCGGCCAGCCGTAACCCTCGCGAAGTGCCTCAGGCGAAGGCCGACCCACGCTCGAGCAGATTCTCGCGTAGCGCCCGCTCGATGCCTCGACGCACCATCTCGGTCAGCTTGAAGACGACGCGCGGATCGTCGGCGGCCTCCGCCGGGTAGCCCGAGATGTCTATCGGCTCACAGAACTCGATTCGCCACCTCGCCGGCAGCGGAATCAGCCCGAGCGGTCCCAGCCAGGGGAAGGTCGGTGTAAGCGGGACGAATGGAGCTCCGGTCAGCTTTGCCAGGAGACCACCCTCGCCGAGCTTGGGATAGATCTCCTCGGAGCCGACCACCGCCACCGGAACGATCGGTGAGCGGGTCCGCAGGGCGATCTCGACGAAGCCGCCGCGACCGAAGCGGCGCAACCGGTAGCGCTCTCGGTATGGCTTGGCGGGCCCCCTCGTCCCCTCCGGAAACACCAACATCAACTCGTCATCGGTGAGGATTCGGGTCGCGTTGTGGGGCGAGCCCGAAACCCCTCCCAGCTTGCGCATGAACGCGGAGGCGAACGGCAGCTCCGACGCCCAGTCTCCGACCATGAACCGGGGCCAGCGCGGGAGGGGATGCTCCTTCATCAGCGCCGCCGTGATCATCGACGCATCGAAGGGAAAAAGCGAGCCGGCGTGGTTTGCGACCAGCATCCCGCGGCCATGCGAGGGGACATGGCTCGCACCCATTGTCTTCACTCGCCACCAGTGCTCGTAGAGGAAGTCGAACAGTGGATAGAGGGACTCGGCAAATTCTTCGTCGAAGCCCCATTCATCCTCGTGGTAGTCGCCCGTCAGCCGTCGGGCGATCCGCGCGGTCAGGTCGCGGCCGGAGCGGGGGAGGGTGGCGAGGGCCGAGGCGGCGGCGATCTCGAGCTCGAGGCCCGCCTCGACCCCCTCGCGGAGTCGGCGGGCAAACGCCAGCGCGGATTCGGCTCCGGTGTCCGGGTCGTTCGCCGCCATCTACCCGACCCCCCCGATGGCTCGCAGCAGCTCGTAGACGCCGGGAGGGGGTGCCAGTCCGATGCCGGCCGAACGCCGGTCGAACTCTCGGATTGCTCCGGTAGCGTCGAATCGAGGCCGGAAATTCAACTCGGTCCGGAGCCGGCGATTGTCGAGCCCCCGCCCGTAGCGGAGCATCCGACCCGCGTCGTCGAGCGAGTTTCCGAAACCGGCCGAACCGGCGGCTCGCCGGACCGCCGCTCCGAACGCGGGCCCCGGAAGGGGGAGCGAGGGGCGTCGCAGCATCCTCAGCGCTCGCGAGAGCGAGATCGATCCTGAGGGTGCCACGTTGACTGCGCCACGGATCGGGTCCATCGTCGCCGCGAGCAGGGCGGCCGCGCCGTCGCCACCATCGAGTAGCTGCAGCCGGGGGTCGAAGCCAAGCTGCGTCGGTACCACCGGGAGCGAGAAATAGCGGGTCAGAGGGGAGTCGTGGTCGCAAAGCTCGGGTTGGAACCGCAGCATGCAGCAGACCAGCTCGGGGTGTCGGTGAGCGAAGTTCTCGAAGTAGGCCTCCAGCTCGCCGAGATCCCGCTGAAGGCGCGTTTGCAGCGGCAAGGTTCGAGCCATAGGCTCAGTGAAGAACGAGGGGCCGGCGGCGGTGGCGCCGTAGATCGCGGCGGATCCACGCGCGATCACCCGCTCCAGGCCGGGGGTGCGCTCGCACGCCGTCAGAAGCTGCAGGGTCCCGATCACGTTGAGGTCGTGGAGCGCTCGGGCAGGCCTGCCAGCATCCGGATGGGAGAGGATCCCGCAGTGGACGACGGTATCGACACCGGTGCTGGGGAGAACACGGCTAAGGGTCGGGCTACGCAGATCGACCTCAATCAGCTCGGTCCGCGCCAGCGGGATTCCGGGCAACTCGGAGTCGAGCCCGTAGATCGCCTCCACCCGTGGATCCAGCTCCAGCCGGCGCGCCAGCTCGCCCCCCCAATTGCTTGAGATACCGGCAATCGCGATCCGACGGGCGCCGATCGTCATCGCGCTCCGTCGACTCTAAGGCTACAGTTGAGGTTGAGATTTATCATAGTTGAGAGTTTTTCAGGGTCTTCGAGGGGCCACCGGCGTGGGGTGGAGGACCCCTCCAGGCCCACTCCGGCTGCAAACAGGCGAATGAGGGCTTCGAGCGGCGACCACGCCTACCTTCCCGCTGCGCGGGCCACTACATATAACGCGGCTCGTGAGTATCCGGTCTGCTCAGGCTGCGGCATCGTGATCAACGATCTCGCGATAGGTGGTGGGTCGATGGGAGGCCCCGAGTCCGAGGAGTGTCTGGAACGCCGCCATCGGGGTTTGCCGGCGG